>JALFRH010000038.1 GCA_022785155.1 Spirochaetales bacterium | reverse complement strand
CTGTGGAATTGGTGATTGCTACACGAATAGGCTGGAATACTCCGTTGATCTTGATTTCCAACTCTTTTGATAGATTGACCAATTCTTCCTCGATGGTTGCTTCCGCCTTTCCTTCCTTAAGACCGGAGAGAAGTATTCCACTACCCTTTTCCAAAGCCTTCAGGGTGTTTTCTTCATTGCTGCCCTTTGCAATGTAGACTGTTTTATCTACAACAGGCTCATCCTTGAAGAGGAAGGTTGTAAGAGGAACAACATCGGAAAGCACTTTCATTCTCTCTTTTACTGAAGGAATAAGGGAGAGGATTAATTTCTTCTCTTCCTCAGTCACTTCCTTTGAAATGAATCCAGCTTCCTGAAGATATGGAGTGCAGAGAGAGGAAAGTCTCTCGTTGTCACACTCTCTGATGTACTGGCCGTTGAACCAGTCCAGCTTCTTATAGTCAAAGACACCGGGAGCCTTATGGATATTCTCAATCTTGAAACACTTTTCCAAGTCTTCCTTGGAGAAGAACTCAGTGTGGTCATCCAATGACCAACCCACCATCGTCACATAATTGATGATGGCTTCCGGCAGATATCCCTTCGCCCTGAAGTCCCTTACAGAAGTGGAGCCATGTCTCTTGCTGAGCTTCTGTCCATCCTTACCCATAACCATAGGAAGGTGGCAATAAATAGGTGGCTCCCAACCAAATGCTTCATACAGAAGAATATGAAGTGGGCCGGAAGGTATCCATTCCTGGGCTCTCATGATATGGGTGATGCCCATAAGATGGTCGTCAATGACATTTGCCAGGTGATAAGTAGGGAATCCATCGCTCTTGAGAAGGATGGGATCGGGGGAAACATCTTTGTTTTTCCTTGTGATGTCGCCCATGAGGATATCATGGAAAGTAGTCTTGCCTTCAGTAGGGACACGTAGTCTTATTACAGGCTTGATACCCTGAGCCTCAAGATCAGCTCTTTCTTCGTCTGTCAAATTTGCACAGTGCCTGTCATAGCCCTGATAATCGCTCTTTGAAGCAATCTGCTCTTGTCTTACCTTTTCAAGTCTTTCAGGTGTGCAGTAGCAATAGTATGCCTTTCCGTCTTTTACAAGCTTTTCGGCATATTCTTTGTAGAGTTCAAAGCGCTCAGACTGGATATAAGGGCCGTATGGTCCTCCTACAACAGGACCTTCGTCCCATTTGATTCCAAGCCAGTCCAATGTATCGTAGAGATCCTGGAGGGATTCATCGGAATAGCGCTCACGGTCTGTGTCCTCAACACGGAGGATGAACTTTCCGCCCATAGATTTGGCGAAAAAATAGTTGAAAAGTGCGGTTCTTACACCGCCGATGTGCTGTAACCCAGTTGGTGACGGGGCATAGCGTACACGAACTTCCATTTCTTTCTCCTAATTAATGTTGAAATTCTATGCTATTGGAAGAATTTAAACAACAAGAGCAGAAAGGAGAAAGCTCTTAAAACAAATAAATGAAATCCAAATATCCCCAGGACAAGGACCTTGTCTTCCTGACAAATAGGTAACTAGTTACTCATTATTTTTTCCTAAGAGGATAAATCATGAAAGAAATGGAACTGCTTTGGAAAAAGAAACTATTGTTCTCAGGTGTTTTTGTGCAGGAAAATAGACTCCATGCCATTCTCGACAGGAACCTTAATGGCATAACAACAAAACAGTGGCTTCTTTTGGTCGTCTCGTCTTCCCTCCCCAACCCCCCAGATCTGACTACACTGGGGAAAATACTCGGATGCTCTCGTCAGAACATCAAGAAGCTGGCCCTTTCCTTGGAAAAAGAAGGTTTTATTAAACTCACTCCGTCCTTATCTGACAAAAGAAGTCTATGCGTCTCCATCCTAGATAAAGGCAAAACCATTATCGAAGACAGCAAGGAGATGGAAGACAAAGTCTATGGCTCCCTTTTCAGGGATTTCTCAGAAGAGGATATAAGTGAATATTTCAAGCTATCTGAGAAATTCTCCAAGGGAATCGGACACCTTGAAGAGTGCTTTTTCTCCCTGAAAGAAAAAGGAGAAATATAATGGAAAAGGTCAAACCACCCATTTTGGTGCTTCTGTTTTTTCTTTCATTCATTCTCTTATATCTGTTTTACCAAGGGATCAAGTGCAATAAAGCAATAAAGAACGGAAGAAAGCATCTAGAATCCTATGGTTCCAAGACCTTGGACTCCAGCTATGGAAAGATTACATATGTGGACAAAGGAAAGGGAGAGGCCATTCTTTCCATCCATGGATTATTCGGCGGCTACGACCAAGCCTATGATACGGCAAAGGACTTTGTTTCAAAGTACAGGATCATCGCCCCCTCAAGATTCGGGTATCCAGGAAGCGATATCAAAGGAGAAGGAAGGCCAAAGGAGCAGGTTGAAGCCTACATAGAGCTCTTGGATAGACTAGGAATAGAAAAGGTCTTTCTCCTCTCCACCTCCGCCGGAGGCAGCGTAGCCTTCCGTTTTGCTCTGGATTACCCGGAAAGGACAAAGGGCTTGATCCTTTACTCTTCTTCCATGCCGTATCTTGAGAAGCCTGAGAGGGTCATGAAATATATTGGTCCACCGAAGTTTCTCATCTCCGATTATCCAATGTTCCTCCTCAGTCCCTTCTTTAAGGCCATAATGGGAATGCCATCATCGAATATATACTCTATGGTTCCCGTCAGAGAAAGAAAGATGGGGGTATATCTAGATGGAAGCATCACCAATCTGGATATGGCGAGAAACTACGATGATTACAAAGTAGAGGACATCAGGAGGCCTATTCTCATATTACAGGCCAAGGACGACAAACTTGCTCTTCACCAGAACCTATTGGATGGAGTCAAAAGGCTACTGAATTATAGACTTGTGGTCTTTGAAGATGGCGGACACCTAATGGAGGGAAAGGAAGAGGAAGTCAAGAAGGCTGTCTTCGATTTCATAGATGAAAACGGGCTCCTATAGCGAGCCCAATAATCATCTTGAGAGGAAAGAAACTGTGGCTTCCACGGCCTTCTCCTCCGCTTCCGGGGAGATATCGTAATAGATGTAGTGGTTGGCGTCCTTCACCATAAAGGCCTCTCCCTTGTCCCCAATGGCTTTTGCAATGGTGTAAATCGACCGAGGCTCTGTCAGGACATCTTTCTCGGCGCCTATGACAAGGGTTGGAGACTTGATGTTCTTCAAGCCTTCTTCAGCTTCCTTTGCAATACCCAGAAGGGATATTATCTGCTTTGGATAAGCATAACTCCAATACTGGCTTCCAAGGTATTCATCGTCTCCGGGAGCATCCTCATAATGCATATGGTATCGGGGATCACTTTGCCATTTCTGCTTTATTCTCTTGGTAAAGTGGGACATGAAGGATATTGCCTTAGCCATTTTGTCGTCTATTGACTTAAGAGCGATTCCCGGGCAACAGAGTACTCCCCTCTCTATTTCAGGGTGACGGGAAAGAAGGATTGCTGCTATGGCCCCGCCCATGCTGTGGCCTACTACAGATACACTTTCATACTCTTTCTCCAAATACAGAAGGGCTTTTTCAGGAACACCGATCCAATCTTCTTTCCTGGATTTGATGAAATCCTTTCCTGTGGTTCCATGTCCTGGGAGACGCGGCACAAAGACATCGAAGCCCTTTTCATAAAGGTCCTCGGCGGGTCTCACCAACTCCCCTGGGTATCCAGTGAAGCCGTGGATCAAAAGAACGGCCTTGCCACTCTTATTTTCATGGAGCAAAGTAAAGGAGCGGGATGCTTTTACACTATCCCCTTGGTCTTTATAAAATCCGTCATACCAAGATGACGGAACTGAAAACGAATATGGTAGATTCTTGTTCACCAAAGTGCCTCATTCAAAACATTCAATAAGTCTATTCTAGACCTGACACCTGTCTTTTGGAATATATTTGCGATATGATTGTTCACGGTATTCACGCTGATACCCAGCTCATATCCTATTTCTTTGTTGGTCATTCCCTTTCTGATAAGCTTGATGACATCAAATTCCCGTTCCGTTATATGATACTTGCCATAGTCTTCAAGGGTCGGCTCCTCATTCCTTCTCTCTACATTCTTTTCCGTTTTGTCCAAAGAAATGAACATGAACGTAAGATACATAATGAAATATGCCAGCTCGACCAAGGCAAAGGTAAGGGAACGGAGCGGTGTCCAAATTGCACATAAAACAAGAAGAGGGACAATGGAAAGAGATATGATGCAGAAGACCATTGCAACATTTCTCACCAGCTTGTTTTCTATTGTTCCATAACTCTTGACAGCCACAACAAGACAATAGGAGATGTTCAATGCAGGAAGAATGGCCTGGATTTGATTCAAAATCACAAAGTCAGATAGGGCTGATGCCACTGATACCAAAAGATAGACCACTCCATTGGCGAAGGTAAGCACTATCTCAGCCTTTGACATAGGACGGGCGATAAGCCAGTTTACGAACCTACAGACGAATACTATTACAAAGGAAGTGTCTGCAATAAACACTACTTCGAATATAAAATCCAAGACTTCCTTGGGAAAACCTGTAAAAAGGAAACCTGAAAGAAGCTTGTAGTTGAAAAATACAGCCATTCCCAACAGCGTGGAACAGAGGACAATATTCCATTTGGCCCATCCTATATCTTTTCTTTTTGCCAAAAGAATCGATAGGGACAGGTCCATGGAAATTATCACCAAAGATGAGAAGCTTATTAATAATGCAGCCCTATCCATCTCAGAATCTGTTCCTTGCCTGGGACATATCAGCCTTTCCACATACGTTCTTTAGATCATCCAGGAAGTCGGAGAGGGTTGTGGCCTCAAAACCTGTGTCCATTTCGCTGATGGCGTTGTAGTCTCTGGCATTCTGGTCTGCAACAGCAAGCTTTGGATAGATTTTGAAGTTGACGTTAAGTCCTGATGTAAGGAAATAGCGGGTTGTAAGCTGGAAATCAGGGAAGGTGACTCTGATTCTTCTCAAGAGTGATTCCTTGTCGGCAATTCTCTTTGGACATGTTTCGAAGAGAGCAAAGTACAGCTCAAAGGATGGTGCGAAATAAAGCATCTTAACCTTCTTCTTTTCTGCTATTTCTTTGCATGCGTCCACATCTTCAAGGGAAGCATCCACCTCATCGAGACCGAAGACGCACCATACAGAGGAGAACTTACCCTTTGTCCTCAGGCTTCCAGCCTCTGAAAGCATCTTTTCAATGGTTTTGCCATTAGCCTTGGCAACTGTAAGGTTGGAGTATCTGCAGTCCTTTCTGAACTGGTTGAAAAATGTCGCCTCTGCATCTGTTGCACACAAAAGGAGCATTGAAGGCTTTACTTCCAGTTTGTTTTTCTTTCTAATGGTCATTTCAGTTGTTCTCCTTTACTTTGTTCTGGAAACAGAAATCGCTTTCAATCGGGAGAGCTCCGAAGATGCCCTGTAGATATCCGTCATAAATGCTCTGCTTAGCCTTTATTCCTCTGAAGTCAGAAAGAGAAACGAATTCAGTAGAGCTCTCCTCTCCCTTTTCAGCAAACCAAATACTGTCTTTTCTCATGAGATCCTTCTGCAGCAAGGCTGGGTTGCAGTCAACCACAATAAGCTGGGACTCCATGTCGTTGGCATGGAAGATCTCCACAATGTGTGTAAGTACATATGGATGTAAGAGCTGTCCAAAGTCATCGATGACAATGATCTTCTCCTTTGAGAAAGCTTCAAAGAAAGACACGGCGATGAGAATAAGTCTTCTCAAGGAAAGGGATTCATTCATAAATGTCTGGCCATAGGCTTCAGTACCCTTTGCGTTTACGAAACAGTGGGATATACCTACAGTCTCCAATCCCTTGTCATTTCTGATGACCTGAATGCGGAAGATATCCGTCACGTCCAAAGCCCAAAGGAAGGAAACAATCTGGTCGCTCCACTCAGGATGAGCCTTAAGGCTATCCAGGATCACCTTTTCAGCATTGGCGCCGTAGCCAAGAGGAAGAACGTCCAGCTTGTCGTCCAGCCATGAGTAGACTTCGAGGGCTGTCTGTCCACCCTTAAGGGCTGCGCCCTGAAGGAAGGATCTGTCTTCAGGAAGCTTTGCAACCTGTCTCTTCTTCTCTCCTCTGTAGAACTTTCCGAAGCGGTATACGTACTCCCCATCTTCCCACTTTCTTTCGAACATGACTTTCTTTGAGCCGTTGATGATATAGTAAAGGGATTCTTCATAGAATCTTTCCTGGGTCGCCTTGATTGTATATCTGGCGATTATGCTGGGCTTGTCTTCGTTTCCAGCTTCACCTTTATCCAGGAGAATATCCATTGATATTTCACAGGGTCTTGTTTTTCCGTCACCATAGGCGAAGGCAGACTTTGCAAGATACTTTCTAAGAGGATTCTGTATATCTTCAGAAGCAAAGACGATTCCCTTCACAGCTTCCAAAGCTCTGACAAAAGAACTCTTACCGGCTCCGTTGGGACCAATAATTGCAGAAGTCTTCAATACATTGAATTTGTCTGTACCTTGAACTGTTTTGGTCAGATCAAGTCTCTTGTCACCAAGAGCGACAAAAGAGATAGTCTGAGGATTCTTTACAGACTTATAGTTAGCAAGTGTCATTGACAACAGCATGGGAATACCTCCATTTCACTGATGTTTCTAATATAGCAGATGTTTAAAAAAAATCAAAAAATCAGTTTCTCGTGATTTTTTTATTTAACGATGTCCTGAAAAAAGACATAAAGCCTAGAAATTTAATTGCTTATTTCTTCAAAAACATTTTATTTTTGATAAACCTAAGTCATATTAGAACATCATCAAATATTATTTTACAATATTTACTTAATTTTTGTTAAGTGTTTTTAAATATCCCTCCCTTTCGGGAGGAATATATCAGTTGAGCAGGAATTCGTAAGGAGATGCAGTCTGCGAGGAGATGTCGTTGGATTTGGCGGCATATTGCTCAGCCGCAGCCTCATTCCTCTTCTTTATATCCATAAGCTTTGCGTACAGCTTGTTGATGTTGCTGTCGCTTACTACCATCCTTATTTCTCCTAGCAGTGACAAGGCCTCGTCTATGTCTCCGTTACATGCGATGATCACAGCTGCATTATATCCTGAAGGAAGGTGTCTCTCATTTTCCCAGGCATCCAGGAATAGATTCAAGGCATAGCTGTAGTTTCCTTCCTCTGCAGCCTTATATGCAGGCTTTACGGCCTCCAACTTCGGCTTATTGGACATGAAGTCTATGCGGGTAGTCTTCGTTGTAGGAACAAAGTCTGCAACTATGGAGGATATCATGGAGCTGAGAGCCCTGGATATGATGTCACTCTGGGATACAGAGAAGATATATGGGAACTTAGGATCGAAGACCTCCACATCGTAGTCGTATGCAGAGTATTCCTTGCTGGCTACGATTCTATCTGTAGCTGTATCGAGGACCGTAATGGTGATGGCGATATCTATAGAGCGGTGGATATAGTATTTGAGTACCTTGTTTCCGCTGCTGTCCGTAGAATACTGGGCATCGATGTATTCATCGTTATAGAACCTTGTAATCTTAGGAATGATTACAGCATCTATTCCGTCCTCCCTCAGCATCTTTGACGGATCCTTTCCGATTTTGTACAAATCAAGATATGTATCTGTCATTGATTGAGGCATCACAGAGTAATAGGAGGATTGGGTAAACACCTTCGACACCATTGTGGATACTTCATTTGCCGCCCTGACGTTTACATTGTTGTAATCAAAAGTGGAGAAGATTGTATATAGTTGGATAGTAGGATCCGAGATATCGAAACGGATATACATAGGTAATCTTTGGTTTCCTGAATACTTGCCGGCTGAAGCAACAGCGACATTTCTATAGTTTGCCATGTTTATATTCGATGGCTGTTGGTACTGTATGCCCATACTGGTGGAACATGATGCCAACAAAACCAGTGCCAGTGACAGCAGGATGATCAATTTAAGCTTTTTCACGGTTAAGCTCCTTATAGAGTTTGGATATATGATGAATCAATACAGGCTTTTTTTGAAGAGGTGTTTTTATACACTCATATTTTATTGTCTTTCATCAAAAGCTATGGACTAAAGATCAAAAAAGAATAAACTCCTCTCTTATGGAATGGTTTGATGACGAAGAAGCTGTGGAAGAGTTCGATGAGCTTTATTCTATAGTTACACATATCGATGAAGAAGACTTGTCCGATCTGGAAGAAGACCTGCTTTCAGATTTGGAAGACGAAGAAGAAGATTTGGACTTCTGATGAAAAATACTTTGCTTGACAAAGAAGATTTTATGTTCGACAACAGGTACCTCTTTTCCCTGGCCATGCCTTTGATGGCGGACACAGCACTGTCTGTAGCCGTGGGTGTTGCAGACACCATGATGGTGGCTCAGGCAGGAGAGGCTGCTGTAAGCGGCGTCAGCTGTATGGGAAGCATACAGAATCTCTTCATCTACCTTTTGATGGCCTTCGCTACCGGAGGCAGTGTGGTTGCTTCACAGCTATTGGGCATGAAGCAGGAGGAGAGGGCAAGAAAAAGCGTCAAGATACTCTTCTATCTTACCCTTTCCTTCGCCATAGCCGCTTCTTCCCTTTTCCTTGTGTTCAGGGAAGAAATCATCAGGAGCATTTTCGGAAAAATTGAAAAAGACGTCTATCACTCCACCATATCCTACTCCATACCCATCATGATCAGTATGCCGGCCTACGCCATCATTTCCTCGGCCAACGCACTCTGCCGAAGCGAGGGGAACAGCAAGGTGACCATGGTGGTATCAATTGTGGTTAATGCCGTAAACATAATTGGAAACGCCATCTTCCTTTTCGTCTTCAAATTGGGGGCCTTGGGTGTAGGCATTTCCTCCTGCATCTCAAGATATGTGGGGGCTGTAATAATGCTTATGTACGTAACGGACAAAGATAAGAACCGCCTCTATCTATCCGAGCCTCTGAAGTTTGATTTCGATTGGAAGTGCTGTTCCTTGATTCTGGACCAAGCAATTCCTGTGGCCATTGAAAAATCTTTGTTCCATATAGGGAAGATCATAATATCCTCTACCATTGCAGGCTTCGGCACCGCCACCATCGCCGCCTTTGCAGTATTTGGAAACATAGAGACTATCATAGATATACCAGGCACAGCCTTCAGCCTCTCTTCCATTACAATAATAGGCCAATGCTGTGGAGGAAAAAGATATGATGAAGCCACATATTGGAGCAAAAGGATTCTCCTTTACTCCTATCTTTTGATGTGGTGCACCTCATCCCTTTGCTTTTTATCCATTCCAAATATAATAAAACTCTATTCCCTTTCGGATGAAGCTGTGGCCATTGCCGTGAAGGTAATTCGGATAGACTGTATAAACAGAGCCATTACTTGGCCACTGGCCTTCGTGCTGCCAAATATCCTCCATGGAGCTGGAGACGCCAAGACAGTAATGGTGGTCGCTGTCTTGGATATGTGGATATGCAGGGTGATACTTGCAAGGATCCTTGGTGTAAACCTGGGACTTGGATTATTAGGAACCCAAATGGGCATGTGGGCGGATTGGATTGTAAGAGTCATTGTTTTTGTCCCTCTATTTGCGTCAGGGCGTTGGAAGAGAAAAGGAATAGCGGAAAAAGAAAGTCTTTCTTGACTTGCCCTATTTCTTTTGTAATTACATAATCATTCCATGGACCAGAAATATCTAGCAGACACAAGACGACTATTAAACTATATCATGCTTTCCCCTTCTCCCTTCCATGCTGTTTCTACGGCTGCGGCAGAGCTTGACGCCTCGGGATTCACCCCCTTGGATGAAAGTAAGCCTTTTAATGTAAAGAGAGGAGGACGCTACTATGTAAAACGCAACTCCAGCGCTCTTATTGCATTTTCAATCCCCTCATCATTTTCCGGCTTCAATATTGTCAGCGCCCATACAGACTCCCCTTGTTTCAAGGTCAAATGGAATCCTGAGGTAAAGGCTGCAGGTTTTCCTACAAGACTAAATGTGGAAGCCTATGGCGGCATGATAATGCAGTCATGGTTCGACAGGCCTCTTTCCATAGCAGGAAGAGTCTTTATCAAGAGAAACGGTAAAGTGGAGGAAAAACTCGTGAATCTCGGACAGAAATTCACAATTGTCATTCCAAATCTTGCCATACACCAAAACAGGGAAGCCAATAATGGATGGAAGATCAGCGTACAGAAAGAAATGCTCCCCATTTTCTCTGACGGCGAATCTTCATTCCTGGATGAAGTGGCTTCCTCTGCAGAGTGCAGGAAAGAGGATCTTCTTGATTACGATCTCTTCCTATACAACAAGACGGCTCCTGTTTTCTGGGGTGCAGAGGGAGAATTCTTCTCTTCCCCGAAAATAGATGACCTTGGTTGTGCCTGGACTGCATTGGAGGCGTTGAAGACTTCAGAGCCCAAGGACAAGATTGCAATGTGTGCTCTTTTCGACAACGAAGAGACAGGAAGCGGAACAAAGCAGGGTGCTCTTTCAGATTTCCTTTTGAGTGTCACCGAAAGGATAATGGAAAACCTTGGAATGGGTGTGGAAGATAAGTACATCACATATGCTGGCTCAAGGATGATCAGTGCAGATAACGGACACGCAGTGCATCCTGCTTGGAAGGAAAAGAGTGACATTACGAATATACCGAGGATGAACGGAGGAGTTCTCCTGAAGTATTCTGCATCCCAGAAATACACGACGGATGCCGAGTCGGGTTCCTATGTAAGAAACCTGATGGATGCAAATAATATTCCATATCAGATCTTCCATAACAACAGCGACGTGGCTGGAGGCAGTACTCTTGGCAACCTCTCAGGTCAGAAAGTATCCATAAGAACCTGTGATGTAGGTGTAGCTCAGCTTGCTATGCACTCATGTTATGAAAGTGCAGGGACGAAGGATACTACAGCGTTGATATCTCTGTTCTCTTCTTTCTTCAAGGATTGATCATCAATAAAAGACGCCCAAAGATAATATACGGGCGTCTTTCTCTGTTTTAGGCTTTCACCCTCAACAAGAGGATATGACCTGAAGACTTTCCTTTCAAAGCCCTTGCAGTTGCATCAGGAATATAACCCAGACTCCCCATAGACTCCAATATCATCTTTCTCTTCTACTTGGATACATAACGGTTACTATTCAAGGCAAAGCTGACAAGTGTCATTACGTGTGTACGTTCCACCTTTAATGTAAATCTTTCCTTTTTTGTTGACAATTAACCGAATGACCCTTTATCCATGAGGGTAAAAAACGTTCTTTTTACAAGAGCGTCAGTATCCGATTGTTTTGAAGTCTCCGTAAGGCCAGGATACCACTTTACCCTTCATTTCCTTAAAGAACTCTATGCTTTGGTCCTGCATATCCCAATCACAGCTTTTAATTACCTTGCACTTAGGAAATAGGGGATAGCCGCCGGCACCTGTGATTCTATAGTTATTGATGGCAAGACGGAGTTTTCTTTCTCCAATCTCTTCTCCCTTCCACAATAACCTTACCACCCTGTTTCCTACTTCTTTCGAAATATCATAGGTATAGCTTATACCCATGTAGTAGTCATAGTTATACATCTCAGCCTTTGGTTCCAAGAATACTTTCGATATAGTGGGTTTCCCATTTTCAAGAGTAAAAAATTCTGCACTCCTTTCCAAGGCTGCTCTTATCTCTTTTTCACCTACTTCTATTACATATATAGAGTTGGGATACTGGCAGGAAGAAAGAATCTCCCTGACAGTAATGGAAGAAGAGAAAGAATATAGATTATTGTTCAGCGCAGTACAGCTGATGTCTGCACCGGTGTAATAGAGCTGGAGATAGTTGAAGAAATCTGCAATATGATTTCCCTTCAACGCCGATTCCACTCTTTCGGGGGCAAGAATAGGATTATCGATACGACCTATCTCCTGGTCGAGCCATTTTTCTATTTCTTCTGAGAGGGCATGGTTCTCTACTTCTCCCTTGGACTTTTTATCAAGAGGTTTCTTTATCTCTCCCTTGATCGAGTCCTTGGTGATATCCACCTCAACATATGAAAGAGCAAAGGAGGGACACTGCATGGTCTTTGTTCCGTTGATATCCCTCATGGCTACGCTTCTATGCTGGTGTCCAGTGAGAATAAGATCATAGGAGAGATCCCTACATAGCTCATATGCGATATTCTCCCTTGTATCCTGCAATTTCTCCCCTGTATCAAGGTCATACTCATATCCACCGTGATATATGAGCACAGAGATATCAGAGTTTTCCTTCAACCATTTCAGTTCCCTTTCAGCGGCCTCTCTGCTGTCTGAAATGACCATGGGACCCAGGTTCTCGCTTTTTTCCCATACATTGACCCAATCTGTAATCACTCCTGTAAAGCCTACCCTCAAGCCCTTCGAGTCAGTGACCACAGCATGATTTATGATATCCAGCTTTCCTGAAGTATCTCTAAGATTTGCAGCCAGTATCTTTCCACCTGTTTCATTGAAAAACCTACAGAAGATATCATAACCATAATTGAAGTCATGGTTACCTGGAACAAGGAAATCCACCTTACCATCTCTCAAAGTCTTGGCTTGAGGAAATGGAGAGAAGAGTTTCTTGTCCATTACATATTTTGACAGCACGGATCCTTGAAGATTATCGCCACAGTCTATGACTACAGTATCCTCATCTTTGGTATATGATTCAATTATTCTGTAATATCCCATGTTTTTCTCTTCAGTACTTGAGTAATCAGTAGGGAAAAGATAGGAATGGATATCACTGGTATATATCAGCTTCATATCAAATACCTCTAGCAAGCCTATTTCTCAGCTTGTTTGAGAACCATTCGATGATAAGAATCAATATAATGAGTCCCACAAGAATTGCCCCGGCTTGATCCCACTTATAAGTATTCATGGCAAATACCAGTGGAGCTCCGATTCCTCCCGCCCCCACAAGGCCCAAAACTGTAGTATCCCTGAGATTCATATCGAAACGGTAAATAAGAGTGGAAGCGAAGTCCGCAGATATCTGAGGTATTATTCCATACCTTATCTTCTGGAAGGTGGTGCATCCAGAGGCGTCAAGAGATTCAAGGATCCTTCCATCCAAGTCTTCAATGGACTCGATGAACATCTTCGATATCATACCGATAGAACATACACTCATGGTCAAGAGGCCGGCAAAAGGTCCCGGTCCTGTGACTCTTATGAACATCAAGCCATAAACGAAGGCGGGAATAGTCCTAATAGCCATGACGATGGTTCTGAAAACCAGGGCAATTGGCTTAGGAACTACGTTTGTTGCTCCCAAAAAGGCAAAAGGAATTGCCAATACAGCTCCTACCAAGGTGCCTAAAAACGCAATGCAAAGAGTCTCTAAAAGCAGGTATGGCACACCCTCTGTAGTAAGATTGAACAACAGAGACGAAGAAGGATGGAATATTCCTCTGATAATGGATTTGGCGACAGCCCATCCATCGACTTCCGTTCCACCATTATTTTTGAATGCAGTACTGGACCAAGCGATAAGAAATGCCATTATAACCAGTGTTATGACGACAACTATCCACAACCTGGGTCTTGCTTCGTACATTTCCTGGATTGTCATACCTGGCTTATAAGGACTGGCTTTGACTTTCTTTTCTTTTTTCATAGCTTTCCTCCTTAACTTAGTTTTTCCCTAAGCCAGAAGCTCAAGTATTCAATTACCACTACAGTGATGAACAGGATAATGAGAATCATACCGACCCTCGAATAGTTTCTCCAACCGATTTCAGAGTTCAAAATTAGTCCTATTCCTCCTGCACCTACATATCCAAGAATGGCAGCGTATCTTACATTTCCTTCAAAGCAATATAGGCTGTTGGATATATATCCAGGGAGAATCTGAGGAAGCACAGATTCTATAAAAGCCCTTAACTTTGTGCATCCCATGGCCTCCATGGCCTCAAAGGACCCCATATCTATGGTCTCAATTTGCTCATATAGAAGCTTACCGACATAGCTGAAGGTAAAGATTGCAATGGAAACGGAACCTGCCGTTGTTCCTAAACCGAATATAAAGGTTGCTATAAGAGCTGTAACAAGAGTCGGAAGAGTTCTTGCTACAGAAAACAGCAATCTCACCAAGATGATGACAATCTTGCTCTTTATAATGTTTGAGGATGCAAGCATTGCCATTGGAATGGCAATGAGAGCACCTACCAGGGAACCTATGATACTCATCTTTATGGTATCGAACAAAGGCCCCCAGATGGATGGCATGTATGATGGATCTGGTGGGAACATCTTTGCAAGAATAACCCAGAACTGTTTTCCTCTCTTAACAAGGGTGGAAAAGTTGAAGCCCGTGACCCTCACTGAAATAATTGCAGCTACAAGCAGCACTAAAATGATAAGAGGGGTTCTGGATGCCTTTTCTTCTATCTTCTTTCCATTTTCCAAAGTATATACCTTTGGTTTGAATATCTTATCGTAGAGCGCCATACTTAGTCCCTCTTCAATAAATCTTCACTGGATCCGACCTTTTCCAAGTCGCCTCCATAGATTTCTTTCAGAACCTCATTATCGATTTCACTGGCTTTGCCATCATAGACTATTCTTCCTGCCTTGATACCTATGATTCTATCTACATACTCCAAGGCCAGATCCACGTGGTGGATATTGATAAGTACTGTGATATTCATTTCCTTATTGATCTTCTTGAAGTCATCCATGACTTGTCTGGCAGTAATAGGGTCTAGGGCTGCAACAGGTTCATCGGCAAGTATGATCTTAGGGTTCTGTGCCAAGGTGCGTGCAAGGGCTACTCTCTGCATTTGACCACCGGAAAGCTGGTCACACCTCATATATGCCTTTTCAAGAATGCCCATGTTATCCAAGGCTTCCAAAGATTTGAGTTTCATTTCTTTAGGGAATACTCCGAAAAGCACCCTCCAAAAAGGTAGATCAGGGACAAAGGATGTAAGGACATTCTTTATAACTGTCGTTCTTGTTACAAGGTTGAAAGACTGGAAGATCATTCCAATCTTTCTTCTGAAGCTCCTCAGCTGCTTTCCCTTGAGGCTTTCCACATCTATTCCATCTACAGATAAATGGCCGTCAGTTATATCGTGCATCCTGTTTATCGAACGGATAAGTGTTGATTTTCCTGCTCCAGAAAGGCCTATTATTCCGACAAATTCCCCTTGATCTATTTTAAGGGAAACATTATCAAGGCCTTTTACGCCATTGGGATATACTTTACTGACTTTATCAAAGATTATCATAAAACCTCCAGGGAAAGGGCAGATTACTCTGCCCTCCCAAACTATTTTAGTTCTTGAAAAGAGTCTGGACTGTGCGAGCTGCATCGTAGTCGCTGTCATTTGCAACCTGATAACCCTCGTGGTTATAGATTGAGATGACCTTCTTTCCTTCCTCTGTTTTTGCAATTTCAATGAAAGCTTCCTGAAGAGCGCTGATGAATTCAGGTGTCATCTTTTCAGATGCCTCGGATGCGCTGATAGTATCGTTCATGATGAAATCTGTAACACCGATTACATCCATGTCTTCCCAAATTGTGTTTGGTCTGCCCCATTCGCTCATCCACTTGCTCTCATAGTCCTGTCTTCCATCAGCATAACATACGATTACGTCATACATACCTGAAGCAAGTCCTGCAAAAGCTGCTGCATATCCTGCCTGAACAGCATGGTCAAGGTCTGCAACTGTCTTACCATATCTCTCATAGAGCCAGATTGAAGGATAAATGTATCCTGCGCTACTTGTTGTGGAAGCTACACCCCAGGAGCAGGCATTAAGCTCATCCCATGTAAGCTCTTCACCATTGTTTACCTTTGCTGCCAGAGCCTTTCCCTTCTCTGTGATTCCACTGTAGATGAGGGAACGATATCCAACTACCAATTCATCGCTGTTTGTAATAGGTTCGTTGCTGTTCCACTCCTTTGGATCGTCTGAGTTGATGGACTTACCATATCTGAGAGCTGTAAGGATTACATCTGCTCCATCTTCATACTGGACGTAAGTGCCTGCAGGTATGAAAGCAAGATCTGTTGTTCCGGCATCCAAAGCTTCACCAGCTGTTTCGTAGGATGTTCCTACAAGAATCTTGACGTTGTCTACAGTCCAGCCTTCTTTGGCAAGCTGATCCTTCAGCAGTCCTTCAAGTGGCTTTGTTGCAACAACAATATCATCTGTGTCCCTTGAAGGAACAAATGTGATACTGAGTGTATCAACCTTTTTGGAGTCTGCGGCGCTTTCACTTGCAGCCTGTGCAAACAGAGATGCTACAAGAGAAACGATGACTAAGAATACGATAGCCTTTTTCATGTTTATTCTCCTATTTCATACCCTAAGGTGTGATTATTTATTAAATATTTACTTATAATTCTATAGTATTCCATATGCTTGTAAAACCTTTTTTAATCAAACAACCTCAAAAGTTGCCTGAATATAGACCTTGAGAGGCGGTGCTGGCCTCTTAAGTCTAGAGTAAATAAGTAGATTTGTAATTTCCCAAAGCTGCTCGGAACACATTCTCACCACAGGAAACTTGGTTTTTTTGTAATCAAGATCAATGTCTCTTCTAAGGATGAGGATTGGTTTACGCTCACTCTTTTCATACTCTTCCAGAACACCATTTTCAATAAGCTGTGTTCCCAATACCACTGCATCAGCCCCCAAGGAGAGAGCCTTCTTCATCATTTCCTTTCCTGATAAGTCGGTTAAATCTCCTAGTAGGAAGAGATCCTCGTTGTAGACTCCCTCTTCCTTCATGACACTTCTGACACCCTCTGTTCTTCTATAACCTATCTTGATGCCGTTCTCTTCATTTATTCCATTGAGAAAGGCTATCCTTTTTGCTCCATTTTCCTTCAAATAATCAAAGCACTTTTTTACAGGCGTATCATAGTCGATGAACATCCTGTCAAACATGGTATCGCTTTGATTATTGTTGAGGAAAATAATATTCGGAGAAGAGAAAATCATCTCATCTATCTCCTCATCGGTGAATATTCCTATGGCGATGATTGCATCAAGTTCCCTTGTCATTCCACGCTCAAGTCTAGAGAAAGAATACTTGGCATCAAGCTGTGAAAAGGGGACAAGAGTATTATAGGAGAACTCCCTTCTTCTGGATGCCGGGATACTGTGCCAGTCGGCGATTCCAATGTTTATTGACTTGACACTGTCTTTCTTCTGTCTGGGAGTTCTATACCCCATTTCTGCAGCCGCCTTTCTTATGGCAAGTCTTACTTCCTTCGAAACTACGAAGGTAGGATCTTGGTTTAAAACTCTGCTGGCGGCGGCCTGAGAGACCTTCGCTTTCTTTGCAATATCAGACAATGTAGCCATATGTACCCAAATATTACCAACGGAATCAGGTATTAGCAAATGGTTTGAAAGTGTATTTTACTGATTGTTTACACAGTCGTCACTTTTAATAAAAACGGCACCTCAGTGCCGCTCTATTACCTTGATTCCTCTGTAACCTTCCAGAGTTTTTCCAGATTGTAGAATTCCCTTAGATCCGGGCTCATAAGATGGATTACGATTTCACCGCAATCGATAAGCTCCCATCCGTCATCTCCTGGAGTCTTATGTCTGTTGTTGACATGGAGTCCAAGATCGTTTATTTCATCCCACAACTGATGGACCACACCCTTTAAGTGTCCAACAGAGTTTACTGTTCCAATTACAAATGCATCTGTCCATGATGACTGTTCCATATCCACAACAGTCACATCCTGACAATTATGATCCACGAGATAGTTTTTAATTCTTTCTGTCTTTACCTGAATATCTTCTTTCATATTATATCGCCTTATCCAACTATAGCCTTTATCCACTTTTTTAGAAAGACTCTTATTCTTTCTTCATTTCCTTCCAAAACAATACCATCTATGGCATTCTCGGCAGAGTAGAGATGATAATCTCCGCCATTTTTCTTCACATAATCCAAAAGCCTGGATTCAAAGCCTTGGGATATATCACTCATCTTTTCAGTCCAATTGGACTTTCCAATTATCTTGTTTTCCTTTTCATACACCTTCTCTACGCTGCTTTCCCCCGTAACGGATAAAAGGGAAGAGAGTACGATGTTCCTCTGTCTCCACTCCGAAGAAGAGAGCTGATAGAGTTCAGTGCCACTGAAAATATCTTCAATCCCGTTTCCAGCCTCCAACAAGGAAGACATCAATTCTTTTTCTATGACTATCTTTCCGCCTTCATCTTTATTGGAGTAGATTACAGCACCTTCTTCGCTCCAGATGCCGATACTCTCCGTCCTTTCTGAACAAGAAGTAAGAAGAAGGATCAATAGCAATGGAAAAAGAATCTTTCTCATAGCTTTCCACCCTCTTTCAAGAAATCATAGAGCTCCTTGGTGACTCCAGCTTCCTTTTTTCCGGTTTCCGCCAAATGTGCTCGGCTCTTCTCCAATATATAGAGGACCATGTCTTCCAACGTATCCTTGGACAAGATCTTTTTTCTCTCTTTGTCCGTTATGTGCTTTCTTCCCTTCTCTGCATAATCTGCAATATAGATCACTGCTCCCAGTCTACCCATTGAAACATGTCCAAGGGTGTGGTGGCGGACAGCGATTTTCATATCAGAAGGAATCTTTGAGCCAGTGTCCTCATCGAAATGGACAGCAGCCAAGGCGCCGTGAAGAAGCATGGGGTTCTCCCTTTCTTCCGGGCACACCACATATCCGCATTTCTCCACCAGCTGGATTGAAGCCTCGTCCCCTTCATATCTATAGGCGTCATGATAGATTGCCGATATCCTTGCCTTCTCTTCATCGATTCCGAAACGGGAAGCAAGGTCCAAAGCCATTTCCATCACTCCAAGGCTATGGGTATAACGGGAAGGCTTCAGCTTTGCTTTGACGAAGGCATTAAGCTTTGTATAATCCGTTATCATCGATATACTCCAAAACAGAAGGAGAAAGCATTGATCTATCCCCCATACGGACCTGAGTGCTGGAAGCGTCTGTAAGAGGGCTCTCTATGAAGACGATCTCCACTCCCTCAGGAACCTCCACCTTCTCAGTGCCCCTGCTGAAGGAATAGAACCTGACATTTTCTTTGAGATACTCCCAATCGTGCCATCTGGGTAGAGTCGGGATGATGTCAGTGCCAACAATAAAGTTTACCTTTCCGTTGTCTTCAAGTTCATCAAAGAAGTGTCTCACTGTCTCAGAAGTGAAACTCACCCCCTTCTGCTCCCCTTCCCAATCAGATACCACGATACAGAGATCATCCAAAGGATAGAGGTCGCTGTAGTCCAATATCCCATAGTTCAGCATGCTCATTCTGTCATCAAAAGATGCACTTTGATGACCGACTTTAAATGCAGACACATATGTAGGGACTACATAGAGGGTGGTTATATCAGTAAGGGTGGATATATTGTGAAAAAGATTGATGTGCCCCATGTGTATAGGATCGAAGGATCCTCCCAAAAGGGCTCGTTTCTCAGTTCTCATCACGATACTCCGCATCCATATTCATAACGGAAGTGAAACCACCATTATCTTCTTTCTTGTCCACCAAGATACCACTGAGCTTGACAAAGGCTTTCTTTACAGGTTCCAACAGCTCATCCATGTATATGGACAGAGGGAGAACCTCTACATTTTTATATTTTTCCTTAAGCTTTGAGAATCTCTCCTCAGCCTCATCTTCATCGATTTTTGTTCCGATGATCACATAAGGCTTATTTACAAGATCCTCTGAATACTCTTTCAGCTCTGTGTACAGCTTGTCGAAGGAAGTGAGATAGTTTTCATCACTGAGATCCACCAAATATGCAAGGCCCTTGGTTCTTGAAATATGACGGAGGAACTTGAAACCCATTCCAAGGCCCTCGCTTGCTCCTTCCAAGATACCGGGGATGTCTGCCAAGACAATATCCTGGTCATACATTCTCAATACACCAAGCTGTGGAATCTTGGTGGTGAAAGGATATCCTGCAACCTTACTTCGTGCGTTGGTCAAAAGATTCAAAAGAGATGATTTACCTGCATTGGGGAAGCCTACGAAACCGATGTCGGCAATAACCAAAAGCTCCACACCAATTCTCATGGCCTGGCCTTTCTCTCCAGGCTGGGCGAATCTAGGTGTCTGATGGGTGGATGTTCTGAAGTGCCAGTTTCCAAGGCCTCCCTTTCCACCTTTTAGGAAGACAAATCTATCCAGTCCTGTAAGATCTTTGATTATTTCGCCAGTCTCTGCATTTTTGATTACAGTTCCAGGAGGGACTGGAATCTCAACATCTTTTCCATCCCTGCCATACATCCTGGCACCCTGGCCTCCACGGCCGTTTTCCGCTCGGTAGACTCTTACCATTTTCAGGTGTCCAAGGGTCCTGAGGTTGTCTTTTACAACAAAGACCACATCTCCGCCTCTTCCACCGTCACCGCCGTCAGGTCCACCCTTAGGTACGAACTTTTCACGACGGAAGGAGACGCAACCTGCGCCTCCATCCCCTGATTGAACATCAATATAAGTTTCGTCTGAAAATCCAAACATAGCTTCTCGGGCGAATTAAAATCAGTTCTCTGCCTCGACAGCAACGATTGAGCAGTACTTTCTGTTCTTTCTTTCGTAGAACTTTACTGTTCCTGCAACCTTTGCAAAGAGTGTGTAATCTGATCCACATCCGCAGTTTTCCCCTGCATGGATCTTTGTTCCGTGCTGACGCACGATGACTTCACCGGCCTTTACCAGCTGGCCACCAAATCTCTTGACGCCAAGGCGCTGTGCATTGGAGTCACGACCGTTGCGGGATGATCCGCCACCTTTCTTATGTGCCATTCTGTTGCCTCCTTAGCCTTCAATCTTGTTGATTGTGATCTTGGTGTACTTTTCTCTATGTCCCTGAGTTCTTCTGTAACCCTTTCTTCTGCGGAACTTATAGACCTTGACCTTATCACCTTTCACTTCTTCGCCAACTGTAGCGAGAACCTTTGCGTTTTCGACACATGGAGTACCGAACTTTGCATTCTCTCCATCTACAACAGCGAGAACCTTATCGATAACATAAGATGCACCTGCTTCCAACGGGAGTCTGTCGACAAGAAGTACTGCGCCTTCTTCTGCCTTATACTGCTTGCCGAGTATTTCAACTAATGCGTACATGTATTTGTCCTTACCTTTAGTTTTGTATAGAGATTCTCTTCTTTTATCCTCTTCCACCTCAATAGGAAAAAGAAAAAAAGATGGAAAGAAGGGAAAAAAAACGGATTGTCAATCGAACTTTCGGTTGATAATATTGGGTTATGAACAAAAAAGACGAGATACTTCGATGCGCCTTGGAGATAGTCAGCCTTAAGGGGATGGATGCCCTTACCCTCAATTCCTTATCTGAGGCCGTGGGACTATCAAAGGCAAGCATGTACCACTACTTCTCTTCCAAGGAGGAGATAATCTCCCAGATGCTTGATATGGGCCACAGAAACATAATGAAAAATGGTTTTCTACTTGACCTTAGCGGAGAGCCCAAGGATGTATTGGAGAAGGCTGCAGAAAAATGGGAGAACATGTTTCTTGACGAAGACAATTGGCACTTTCTAAGAGCGGTCTTTTCCCTCCATCTCTCTTTTCCTAAAGCCCAGGACGAGTATAGATCCCTTTTTTTAATGCTCTCTTCCCAGGCCTCTGTAATAATATCTTCCTTCAATACCGATCAAGAAAAAAAGAGGGCCTTGATCCCTCTTTACTCCTCCGCCTTGATGATGAGCCTTGAAAGAATATTGGAAGACGAGGAAGCGGACTTCTCCACTCCTCTTCTAGGAGTCCTTTCCCTCCTCAATTAGTCTTCCAGTCAAGGTTACAGTGACCTTTGAAGTCTTTTCCTTTGAGAGTGAGGATATATTCCCCCGCTTCAAGGCTAAAGGAAGTCACTCCATAGCTATTCCAGCTGTCGTCATAGTTTCCTTCCAAAGGCTTGTCCCCGTCTTTTTCGACGACTATCTTTATCGAACCCTTCTCCACTTTCAAATCCAGGGAGGCATTGGTTTCTTCCTTGACGGAGATCCTATATTCCTTCTCACCGTTGAAGGCCTGGGCTTCAAATATCAGATACGCATCCCCTATATTCTCATTTCCTTTGAAAATACTGGAGGAACAGGAAGAAAAAAGAATCAGGATCAGCGCCAAATACAATATCTTTCTCATGGAAAACATTATACTGAACATGCGTTCTGTTTGTCTATATGAAAGAGAAAAGGCGTATTTCTACGCCTCATCATCTTACATTGCTTCAAGAAATGGAACGCCGATCAAGGCAAAGCCGTTTTTCATTACCACACTGATCATGTAGCAAAGCATGGTTCTGGCCTTTACCAGCTCCTTTGTCTCTGCGTTGAGGATACGGTTGTCGTGATAGTAGTGGCTGAAGGTCTTGGCGGTGTCATACAAGAAGCCTGCTACGACAGATGGGTCGTAGTTCATCGCAGCCTTTTCCACGATTTCCGGGAATATGTCGATAAGCTTCAAAAGCTCCTTTTCATCATCTCCCTGGAGAAGATTACCTTCAAAAGGAACACAATCATCTTCCATTTCCTTGTATTTTCTCAAAATGGAGGAAATACGGGCACCTGTATACTGAAGATAAGGACCTGTATTTCCATTGAAGGAAATGGATTCCTTTGGATTGAAGACCATATCTTTTGTAGGAGAAACCTGCAATAGATAGTAGTTCAAGGCACCAAGAGCGATCTTTCTGCTTGTTTCATCCACATCATCCACAGCGTCTTCCCTGTTCTTGTTTTCTATCTCAGCCTTTGCAAGAGCCGTCAATTCCCCCAATAGATCATCGGCATCAACGACAGTTCCTTCCCTGCTCTTCATTTTTCCATCAGGAAGGTTCACCATTCCATAGGACAGATGATGGAGCTCCTTGGCCCACTCATATCCCAATAGACCAAGGCAGTGGAACAATACGGTAAAGTGATACTTCTGCTCAGATGCAACTACATAGATCAAGGAATCGAAAGGCCAGTCTTCATGACGGCGTATTGCCGTTCCAAGATCCTGGGTCATATAAAGGGATGTTCCGTCCTTTCTGAGAAGGACTTTTTTATCCAGGCCGATTGAAGAGAAATCCACCTGGACACTGCCATCCTCTTCCTTCTGGAACACGCCCTTTTCAAGGCCCTTAAGGACTTCTTCTTTTCCGTATTTATATGTTTCGGACTCGTAATAGTATTTATCGAAGGAAATACCCATGTTTTTGTAGCTTTCCTCCAAGCCTTGGAGAGTCCAGTTGTTCATTTTCTGCCAAAGGGCCCTGACTTCCTCGTCTCCATCTTCCCAAGCCTTAAGCATCTCCTGGGCTTTGACTCCCGGATCGATCCAGTCCGGTCTATTTACACAGTCAGGATTATTCTTCTTCTCTTCTTCGGCTTCCTTTTCCCACTGGGCGAAACGCACATAGTAGCGCCCTACGAAGTGGTCCCCCTTCTCACCTGTGGATTCAGGTGTCTCGCCATTACCGAAGACTTTGTATGCAAGCATACTCTTACAGATGTGTACACCTCTGTTGTTGATGAGGTTTACCTTCATGACTTCCGAGCCTTGGCTCTTAATGAGGGCTGATACAGATTCTCCGATGCTGTCGTTTCTCATATGGCCCAGATGAAGGGGTTTGTTTGTATTTGGACAGGAAAACTCCACCATAGTCTTCTTACCATCCAGACTATGACCTTTTCCATAATCATCCCCCTTCTCCTCAACCTCTTTCAGTATGGATGCAGAGAGGGCTGAAATATCCAGCTTGACGTTGAAGTAGGGGCCGGCGAGTATGACTTCACCCACTGGATGGTCTTCACCGATTCTCTCCAGAAGATCTTCGGCAATATCTTTTGGCGATTTCTTTGCAGCCTTGGAGTAAGGGAACATAGGGAATGCTACATCACCCATTTCTCTTTTTGGTGGTACCCCCATGGAAAGGGGAGCTATGTCATTTGAACCTAAATAATCCTTAAGTTTCGCCTCAAGGAATTCCTTCCATTCGTTTTTTAGTCTTGAAAGCATTGTAAACCTCAGTCTGATGATAATACTCAGATTAATTTGAGTGAACAATATGGATGGTATCTTCCAGATTGGTTTATGTAAAGTGTCAGAACCTTATGCTTACTTCACCACAGGATAAAGCTTCTATGCTTCCGTCACTATATTTCACCACAAGATTGCCCTCATCATTGACTCTAAGGGCCTTGGCGCTTTTCTTTTCATTCATTCTTATTACATATATGTCTTTTCCGATTACAAAACACTTCTTTCTGTATTCATCCAGAAAATCAATGGACTGGGCCTTCAATATGGCTGAGGCGCATTCGCTGACAACATCCACCCTCTTGATCTTGGTTTCCCCCGATGGGTAGAAGGATGTGACTATATCCCTTAGAGATGGAGAAAAATCCTCAATTCTTGTCTTCAGGTTGATTCCACAGCCTATTACAACCTGGCTTATCCCCCCTTCTTCCATGTTTACAATTCCCTCTGTAAGGATTCCTACAGCCTTTTTGTTCCTTATATAAACGTCGTTGACCCATTTGATGGATGTCTCTATTCCTGTAAGGCGCTCCATGACATCGGAGATGGCCCAGGCTGCAGATATTGTCACAAGGGACGGGGAAGATATTTTATCTCCATCCAGTACAAGGGAGAAATACACACCGCCTCTTGGGGACTCGAATCTTCTTCCAAGCCTTCCCCTTCCCCCTGTCTGCTTAGCCGTGCATACAAGAAAGGGTGGCTTCACACCCTCTCCTGCAAGGCGCTTGGCATCCATATTTGTAGACACGGTCTCCGGAATGTAGAATCCTTTGATACCGCTACCCTCCAATGCCAGCTGAAGCGTCTCATCTGTAAATACATCGCCCTTTCCATCCAGCCTATATCCTTTATGCTTTACAGCTTCTATCATATGGCCTTGGTCCAGAAGGGATGATACGGCCTTACTTACCGCCATTCTCGAGACCCCTATTTTTTGGGACATATACTCGCCGCTTACAAAGGAGCCTTCATTTTCATTTAATATCTGCAAAACTTCATATTTAGTGTCCATGGCAGTAATTTAATATCTTAAAAACAAGTTTGTAAACCATAAATAAAGTTTGGTTGACTATTCTTAAAGGAAATATCTATGCTTTGGCCATGATAATGTTGATTTCACTTTTTTCAGCTCTTGTAGCGGCAGGTGCTTTCATTAAGATTCCAATGATTCCGGTACCAATGACTCTCCAGACCTTGTTTGTCTTTCTGGCGGCACTCCTCCTTCCATCCCTTTCGTCTTTCTCCTCCATCCTAATCTACATTGTGTTAGGTGCCATAGGACTTCCAATCTTCACTTCAGGTGGCGGACTCTCAGCTCTTCTCGGTCCTACAGGAGGCTTCATCTTCGGTTTCTTGGCTGCGGCACCACTTGGATCATTTCTTGCAGAGAAGAAAAGAGACTCCATTTTGTGGAATGTAGTGGTACTGTTGGCCATGGAAGTAATCATCTACTTCATAGGAATCATCTGGCTCAAGGTCAAGCTTGACGCCACTTGGGCCAAGGCTTTCGCTGTAGGCTTGACTCCATTTATAATTGGAGACGCAGTAAAGATTGCATGCGCTTCCATCTGCGGCAAGCTTCTTTACCCTGAAACTCTTAAACTCAGGGCCAAACTCTCTAGAAGAGAGAAGGACGAATGATGGAAAGAATATGGTGAAAAGTATAAAATGCAATTATGAAATTTGACTATTCACCATTTCTTGTTGATTACGTATCTTCCTTCGACAGAACAAAGGGCTCTTTCGAAGAAAAAAACCTATTATTGCCTAATATCGAGGATATTAGAAAAATGATGAATGAATTCCTCTCCCTCCTTTTTCCAGGCGGAGAGGAGTTTTCTTCTCCTGGAATGTTGAGAGGTGTAATCTCCAGACACATGGAGGCTGCCTCTGATCTGTTATATCAATGCTCCAAGGTTGCATGGAGGACCGAGGTGGAGAGGAAAGAGGCTTCAGAGAGGTCCCGAGCCGCAACAACAGCCCTCTTAAAGGCTTTACCCGAGCTGAGGGCAAAGCTTAAAAAAGATGCGATGGCAGGATTCATGGGAGACCCTGCTGCAAAGAGCGTATCGGATATCATCCTATCCTACCCTGGCTTCAAAGCCGTGGCCATCCATAGAATAGGTCACTTCCTCTTGCAACAAGGGGTTCCTTATATTCCCAGAATGCTTAATGAAATAGTCCACTCTGACACAGGAATAGATATTCATCCTGGAGCAGAGATAGGGGATAGTTTCTTCATCGACCATGGTACTGGCGTGGTAATCGGAGAGACAACCGTCATAAAGGATAACGTCAAGATCTATCAGGGAGTCACCCTTGGGGCCCTTTCTTTCCCAAAGGATGCCTGCGGCATGCTTTTAAGGGACATAAAGCGTCACCCTACAATCGAGAATAATGTGACTATATATGCAAACGCCTCGGTTTTGGGCCCCATAACAGTGGGGGAAGGCTCCATCATAGGCTCAAACGCCTGGGTAAAGGAGGATATTCCTCCTTACTCCAGAGTCCTTCCTTCTTCCATTGAAACAAAGATTATCCAACGGAAACTTCCAAAGGAAAAATAGAAGTGATCTTTCCTCTATATAAGCCGCCCTCTTTGATCTCATTGGGGGTGATTATTTTTGCCTTAAGATAGTTTCCGGTTGTTCCTTCACCGTTCTTTTCGGCAATAATCTCCACATTCTTACCCAATTGCCTCTCCAGGTATTGCCTTGACTGCCTATCACTAAGCTTTCTCAGTTCTGCGGCCCTTTGGTCCCTTACCCTCTCTTCTATCTTCAGCTTTGAGTCATATAAAGGTGTACCTGGACGTGGAGAATATGGGAATACATGCATGGCAGCAAAATCATTCTTTGAAAGAAAATCGTAGGTTTTCTTCCAGTCTTCCTCCCTTTCTCCTGGAAGGCCGGCGATTATATCGCAGGCAATGAAAGGATCGTCCTTCATTTCCCTCAGCCTCTTGATAATATATTCCACATGGCTAATGGAGTATTTTCTCCCGATTATTCCCAATACATAGTCGGAAGCCGTCTGGATAGGAATATGGAAGTGGGGAAAGACCCTGTAGTCGGAGATTGCATCAAGAAGCCTGTCGTCCACATGGTCCGGTTCCATGGAAGAGAGACGAAGCCTCATATCAGGTCCAAGGGCGGAGAGTATCTTTTCCATAACTCCTCCCAGTCCTTCTCCATCATGGTCGTAGTTTGTCAAGTTGACTCCTGTCAGCATGACTTCATGAAAGCCTTCCTCTTCCAGCCTCTTTACTCTCTCCACCACTATCTCCGGCTCAAGAAATACACTCTTTCCCCTGGCTATGGTGGTCCTGCAGTATCCGCAGCTATTGTCGCAGCCATCCTGGATCTTCAGATATGCCCTGGAGTGGTATGCAAAGGAATGGGCGTCGAAGGAGAAGACACTTCTCTCGCTCTTTTTAAAGCTTTTGACTGCGTTGTAGGCATTCATCCCGGAAAGCACCATATTTCCAATATGCTGGGGAAGAGAAAGAATGGAAGCCTTTTCAGACAGGGAGAAGACTACGATGTTATCACCAAGATTCTCTATCTCTTCCCTGCTACCCTCTGCATAGCAGCCTGTTACGATGACAACTTCCGATTTATCGGAGAAAAGCCTGATCATACGTCTGGCCTTCTGCTCAGCCTTGGATGTCACCGTGCAGGTATTTACTATTGTTATCTCAGCCCCTTTGTATTCCTTCTCCACTTCAAAGCCATTCTTTACAAAGCTATCTGCAATGGCTTCGCTTTCACATTGATTGAGACGGCAGCCGAGAGTATAGACGTAGACCCTCATGCCTTTTCTCCGTTTTCCAATCTATATCCTACATTCTCCAGAGCCAATCTGAGGCTGTGCCTCATATCCCTGGTGTATGGATTGAATCGCTGAAGATCATAGAAGAGCTGCAGCGGGTCATGGCAAGTCTGCTCCACTATCTCCAAAAGGGAGATATAACCCTTGGTTGCAATCTCTTTTTCCTCCAAGTCCATTTCTTTCAATACTCTTCCAATAAAGTGGGTGACCCCCTGGGAGAAGGCGGCATCCCTATCATGGTCGTCAGCTGTCATCTCAATGACCTTCAGGCCCATTGAAAGAAATAGATCCTTTACTTTTTCATACCTGGAGTCTTTTTCCTTCATAGGACACATGACTAAAGGCAGATCCTTGAGGCCATTTTTACCACTGTCAGGTCCGAACATAGGAT
>JALFRH010000035.1 GCA_022785155.1 Spirochaetales bacterium | reverse complement strand
GAAGGTTTCCAGTTTTTCCTTGCTTGAGTCCGGGTTTATAAGCCTATTGGACAGGTCAAACAGGAAATAGTTCCCTTTTCCTCATCAGCAGAGTTCCTATTCCGACTTTCCAGGTACCGAGAAACATATCCTGTCAGGAGTGAAAATGGATAGGAATACTATCATTGCTGTCATTCTCTGTGTAATCGTAATTACCATAGGAATGACTTATCAGCAGACTCTGCTGTCAAACGAAATTATTGAAACAGAAACTACTTCAGTAGTTGAAAATGTCCCTGTTCCTCTTCTTGCATCTTCATCGTTTACGGCTTTGGGCTCAGATGGTGACGCTTCCAAATTTTCTGTATCATCCGGTTCCCTGGATATTACCTTCGATCCAAAGGGTGGTACTGTAGATTCCATCTACGATAAAGTGAATGACGTAAACCTAATTCTTAAAGAAGAAGGCGATGAAAATGCATTTATGCTTTATTGGGGTGACGACAAGTCTTCTCCTATTGATGAGATTTTCGATTATTCCGTATCCAGCAAAGAAGTTCAGGGCAAGAACGAATCCATTACACAAGTTTCATTTACTCGTTCCTATAAAGAGGAATCTACAGGTACTGAGTTTGTAATAGAAAAGAAGTTCGCCGTTCCTGAAAACGATGAATACATGATCCAGATGGCTGTATCCGTTTATACAAAGGATGGATCGCCGATCCCAATCAACATCGATTCAGAGATGTACACACTATCTGTAGGATCTCAGGTAGGTCCTGAGTTCCAGTCCTTGAACGGTAACTACGACTATAGAAGAGTCTACTACAAACTTGCTGATAAGAATTCCAGAAAGACTGTAAATAGTGGTAAGTTTACATCCGATGATTCCATGGGATGGGCAGGAGTCGTTGGAAAGTATTTTGCATTCCTTCTTATTCCTGAGACACAGAATGTGGTCAATCTTACAGAAGCTGTACAGGAAACAGGTGAAACGATATCTCAGAAGAACATAATTTACATGTCCAGAATGGCAACAGGCGAGTCTAAGACTACCGATGTCTATTCCTTCTACTGTGGTCCCCAGCTTTCTTCTACACTTGGTATCTATGATAATGCCAAAGACAACATCTTCGGACTATCTGACCACAATCTTAAGAAAGCTCTCGATGTTTCATGGTTGAGTTGGCTTGAAAGTATATTGAAAGTGCTTTTGGAAGTATTCTATTTCCTGATTCCGAACTATGGTGTCGCCATCATTCTTCTTACCATCCTTACAAAGGTCATTTTGATTCCTCTTTCAAAGAAGGGATCGGAATCCACTGCAAAGATGAGTGCATTGCAGCCTAAAATCCAGGAGATACAGGCAAAGTATAAGGATGATCCTGAAGCTCAGAACACTGCTATGGCAAAGCTTTATAAGGAAGAGGGAATCAATCCAATGGGATCTTGCTGGCCTATGTTGATACAGTTCCCGATCTTCATTGGACTCTATGGCCTCTTGAATAAGGATTTCTCACTGAGAGGAGCTATGTTTATTCCAGGATGGATCCCAGATCTTTCTATTCCTGAAACAATCTTTACTCTTCCATTCAATATTCCTTTCATTGGTAGTGCAATCCACCTTCTGCCTATCATTTATACAGCATCCATGATCTTCTCTATGAAGATTACACAGTCTGCTACATCCGGACAGTCTGCAAACAAGGGTATGACATGGTTTATGACATACGGTATGTCAATCATATTCTTCTTTATCCTTTACAACGCTCCATCCGGACTTCTTCTCTATTGGACAATGTCCAACTTCCTTTCAATTCTCCAGCAGGTTTATACAAACAAGAAGACAGTTGCAGGATTCAAGAAGGAAATAGAAGAGAAGGATGCCATAAAGGCTCAGAAGAAAGCTGCAGCTAAAAAGAGAAATAAAAAATAATTGGAGTTTTACATATATGTTCAAAGATTTTGAAGCGAAAACTGAAGAAGAAGCAAGAAATAAGGCTATAGAAGAACTTGGACTACAGGGTGGGGACTTCGATGTCGAAATTCTTGAAAACGTAAAAAAAGGTCTCTTTAAGAAGCCTTTATGCAGAATCAGAGTCTATTATGGCAAAGACGAAGAAGAGACTGTCGAGGAAGATATCGAAGTTGAATCAGAGAATGAAGAAAGAGCTGAGAAGGGTTCTTGTCTTCAGCCTATAAGCGATGTAGAGAGAAAGACTTTGGAATTCCTGAATACTCTCATTGAAAAAATGGGTTATGAGGGTGAAGCTACCATCAACTTCAGAAGAGAAAGCAAAGTCGGCATCAACATCGATTCCCCTGATTCATCTTATATTATCGGAAGAAAGGGAAAGAACCTGGATGCAATCCAGCTTATTGCAAATGTTTTTGCAGGCAATATCGATCCTGACATCAAAGTCGTAGTGGATAGTGAAGACTACAGAATGAGACATGAGGAACAGATTGTCCGCAATGCATATAAGACTGCAGAGATTGTAAGAAGAACAGGAAAGAGCAGACTTCTTGATCCGATGAATCCTTTTGAAAGAAGACTTGTCCATACTGCTCTCAATGATTTTGAAGGCGTTGAGACAAAGAGTGAAGGCGAGGGCCTTTATAAGCAGGTAAGAATCATTTCTGTAAAGTAAGTGTCACTTGTCTTGAAAATTGGCTGTGGATTATTTCTGCAGCCATTTTTTTCCTCATATAGTCCAATATAAAAGGCTCCCATGGTTAAACACGAGAGCCGGGTAACAACAATAATCATCAGTTGAAGTTATTTTTTATAAATTCCTTTATTTCTTCTATCTGTGATAAATCGAACTGGGCACCAATCTTACTGATTATCTTTCCTGCCAGATATGAAGCGATATTACTTGATTCGACACAATCATGGCCTGTCAGATATCCATACAAAAATCCTGCTGCATAAGTGTCTCCTGCTCCTGTCGTGTCCACAGGAACGGAAGTACCATACATAGGAATCTGTGTAATTACCCGGTTGTCTGATATATATGAACCCTTCTTTCCATTCTTTACTATTGCTATAGGACAAAGCTTACCCATACTTCTACAGCACTCATACGGGTCATAGTTATCCATCAGGTACCTGGCCTCTTCACTGTTGGCAAACACTATATCGCAATACTCTGAAATAAGCTTATGGAAAGTTTGTCTGTATCTTCCCACAGCAAAAGGATCAGCTACATCGAAGGCCACTTTTTTTCCAAGCTTTTTACATATTTCCAGAGCCTTCATTACAGATTTCTGCTGTGTCTCCGTGTCCCACATATAACCTGTGAAATAGAAGAGATCCGCTTCCTCTATACTCTTTTCTATGACATCCTCGGAGCTGAACAATCTATTGGCTCCAAGGTATGTATTCATTGTCCTTTCCTTGTCCGGAGTCAAAAGGATAATCGATGTACCTGTAGTAGCACCCTCCTTGGTAACCAATTGGTCTATGACACCGCTTTTTTTCAGCTGTGTGCGGTACATGTCACCCAATGGATCATTACCTATACTTCCTGCAAGTGTAGTCTCTACACCCAAGGAAGAGAGAGTGACCATGGTATTTGGACAGGAACCTCCACATGAGTAGGTTATATCTCTCCCTTTTGTATACTCGACAATTTCCTTCTGTTTATCATTATCGATTAAAAGCATGGTGCCTTTATTAAGTGACAGCGCTGTGAGATCTCTATCATCTATAGAGCAGAGATAATCTATTAGAGGGTTACCTATTCCGTATACTTTAGCCATGTAATTATTATAGACACCATAAGGTTTATTCTTCAACTTCATGATGGTTCCGACATTTACACCTTCCATTGTTTTTTGACTGGAATACATAATGAAAAAGGGGACACTACATGTAGTTTTTCACAAGTTTTTCACATTTTTGCACATTAAGGAATTATCCTGTGGAAAACTCATTTCAAGACCCATTTTCCACTCTAATGTACAACGCTTGTATATATTTTTATAACTCTTTATATTGTATATATTTATATTTTACTAAACCATGTATTTTATTATGAAAGTTATATAATTTTACAATAGGGAAAACACTAGATGTGAAAATGTGAAAAACTCTTTTTTCTCCGAGTTTTTCACAAGTTTTTCACATTTTTGGTAATTGGCGCTGATAATTGGAAGTAATTCTTATAATAAGCGTGATTTAGAAGAATTATAGTATGCTTTGGTCTCGTTTTTTCACATATTTTTCTAGTGTCTTTTCTTCTTTAATCATAGTGGTGTTCCACATAGATCCTATCTAAAAAGTGATACAACTCCCTTACGTTTCCACTCCATCTATACCCCATGAGTTTGTTGTAATCCTTTTTGATTCTGCCTTCACTTATGTTTCTTTTCTCTTCATATGCTTTTATTATGTCGGGAATATCTTCAGGGTGTTGTCTTAAGGGAACCGTCTTGATGGAGTAGTTTTTGATTCTGTAATAGAAGTCGCTTCTTATCTTCTTCTCCTCCAATAGTTCCTCCAAAGACTTCTGTGCTGCAGTTATCAGCCTGAATGATGTCTTTTCTTCTACGTCTGAACCCACCTGCCTGTAGAAACCTGTTTCTATAGTATCCAAAAGCTTTCCTTGGGTATCTAAAGGGAGATCTCCCACTTCATCCAGGAAAAGGGTTGTTCCGTTGGCTTTGCCCAATAGACCTTTCCTGGTCTCTCCTGCTGATGTATAAGCTCCCTTTATATGACCGAAAAGGTCCGAGTCTATTATGGAAGAGTTCAGATTGGAACAGTTGACGTAGACATAGTCTTTTCTATTGCCGCTGAGATCGTGTATAAGTTTGGAACTCATACTCTTTCCTGTTCCTGTCTCCCCAAATAAATGCACAGGAAGGTCTGTTTGGGAGGAATGCGCTATCTGAGCCCTTAGTCTCTTCATGTCCCTGCTATGGCCTATTATGTGATTCTGCAGCCTCTTTTCCAGAATCTTCTGCGTCCTTATTTTATCCATAGTGGATCTAAGGAGGGAGTGGGAGTGTTGAAATGGTATATGGAATACATTTCCACTACCCATAAACTCTGCAATTCCCACAGGACTTTCAAAGGCTGCAAGAATAGATATGGATGGATCCAATCCTTTCCATATTTCTTCTATATATGAAGAGTGGCGTTCCGATAGGGCAAGGACATCTATTCCTTCAGGCATTTTCTTCTTTTTGTCGCCTAAAACTATCTCGTCTCCATCTTTCAAAGCATTGACAATAGATGAAGACAATAGGCCTTCTTCTCCATATATAACTATTTTCATAGACCCCTCATTATTTACTTTATATCTAATTTGTTACATAACAAAACAAAGGAGTCAATGAAACTTATTTTAGGAAAATGAGTGTAAAAGTGACTGAACAGCAGCTGATGTATATACCGCAGCGGTTTCTGCTCTCAAGATGTTTGTGCGTAAAAGCACAGAAAAGAAGCCCTTATTTTCAGCTAAACAGCATTCTTCATCACTAAAGCCACCCTCTGGTCCTATAAACAAAGATGCAACAATTTTTATATCTTCTTTAGAGAAAACTTTTTCCAAATATGTGGTGTTTCCTCTTAGACTTTGGTGGAGGATGAGCCTTTTCCCCTCTGCAGTTTCTACAGCCTCTGAAAACGATATGGGGCCGGAGAGAACTGGAGGCTTGGATCCGCTTTGCTGTACAGCTTCCTTTAGAATAGTTTCCAGTCGCTCTCTCTGATGTATTGAGAAACCATGTTCCTGTACGTTATCTGTATCCATGAATATGATTCTTCTTACTCCGATTTCAGTAAGGGCCCTCACAACGCTTTCATTCTTCTTTCCCTTTAGAATGGAAACATATACATCTATTGGTGCAAAGGGACCTGAAAAGCCTGAAAGTGAATCCAGAAGTGTATCTTCTGGAGTCATTGTAGGCTTCAAGAGAAGGGTACCCTCATCTTCCAGAGTGGCTTCATAGTAGTTTTCGTCTTTGTCTTTTGCTGTAAAAACGGTACCTTTCTCCAGTCTGAGTACTTTTTCTAGATATTGGATCTCTCTTTTTTTCAAAGAATACAAGGGAGATCCATCATAATCCTGGCCTAGGAGGAATATCCTCATATTACAGTAACCTCGCTTACCCTTACTTCAGGGCTCATGGTTTCCTGCTGTTTTTCAAACTCTTCTATTGTAATACCGCTCTTTACCACTTCCACAGCCTTGATAAGCTGGGTGTCGAAGTCAAGGTCCGCCACAGGTCTCTTATCGTAATCGAGGGAATAGATGTATTCGTTCCTCATCAAGAGCTTCAACAGTTCCTCTGGTACTCCTGTATCTTTGTAGTGCTCTGCAAAGGCCAAGATATTCTCTTTTGTATACTCAGGATATTCCTCAAGCCAATCCTGTAGGTAGGTTTCATTAAGGAATGCAGAGTAGGCATCCATTTCTTCGTCGCTGTATTCTTCGTCTACATTTACTACAATGTCCGGAGTAATACCGATTTCATGGATATCGGCTCCACTTGGAGTGTAATAGTGGGCTACTGTAATGTTGAGATATCCACCCATAAAAGCGATGGTGAACTGCATTATGCCCTTTCCGAAGGTCTGGCTACCTACAACCAAAGCCCTGTCGTTGTCCCTCAATGCTCCTGTAAGGATTTCACTTGCCGAAGCTGTTCCTCCGTTTACAAGCAGCACTACAGGAACGTTTTCATCCACAGCAAGATATCCGGTGGAAGTGTAGACAGTATCTTTGTTGTTGGATTTCTCCTTGAATTTGGTGGTCATTAGAGTCTTTCCGTCAGGAATGAACATATTTGCGATTCCCAAGGAGGAATCGACGCTGCCACCTCTATTGTTTCTCAGGTCTATGATGAAGCTTTCTGCTCCCTGGGACAGCAATTCCTCTACATCAGAACGGAAACTATCCTGTGTGGTCTGTGAGAACTCAAGAATCCTGATATATCCTATGTTATCTGCAATGATGCCTTTTTCTGTGGAAGGGCTTGTAATCTCCTCAGGCATAAGCGTCACATCGAATACGCTGGATCCTCTGTTGATGGTAAGGGTTATAGGAGTATTCTCCTTTCCCCTTATGAGCTTACTGGCTTCATTTGCATCCATTTCATAGATTTCGACACCGTTGACATGGCTTATCATATCGCCTGCCCTGATTCCAGCTCTGTCTGCAGGGGCTCCAGGGAACGGGGAAGTGACGATCACCATATATGTAGACGGATCTTCCCAATCTATGTATGCAGGGTTCACCTTTGTAAGGTAAATACCTATTCCTACATATTTACCTGTGGTCTCCTCGCTGAATTCCTGGGCGTCTTCAGGGGTTATGTAGTATGAATACTTATCCCCAAGGGAATCTATCATTGCAGAAATGACTGCGTCCTGCATCTTTTGACTGTCTATTTCATACAGAAAATTCGTATCTAGATATGAGTAGAGATTACCTAGGGCATAGAGCATTTCCGAAAGGGATGCGGCTGTCTGGGCTGAACTGCTGGAGTCCGAAGAGCCATATTGAGCCGATGGCGCCATATAACGCTCGATTGAAGGAGCTGCTGATAAAATAGTGGCCAAAACCACTAGAGCCATAAATATAACCAATACTTTTTTCATAGTATCTATAATAAGTCTAAACTTCAGCAGTTCCTACATAATAAATCTGTATATTGTGTGTGGATGCTTTCTTCACTGAAAGGAATATATTGAATATAATCTCAGTATGTCGCTTTTCATAAACTATCCTTCTTGGATTTCTCCATATGTCATCAAAGGACTACCTATAAGATGGTATGCAGTGATGTATGTTTTCGCATTCGCCACTGCTTATATCCTCTTTATGGGTTTATTAAAGGAAAAGGAGAATAGGGATATAAAGAAAGAGAGTGCGGAAGACTTATTCATATATTGTGTAATAGGACTATTGATAGGAGCTAGATTGGGTTCCTGCCTTTTCTATGACGATGCCCTTTATTATTTTAGTCATCCTTGGCTTATTTTCTGGCCCTTCAGAAACGGAGAGTTCGTCGGACTGCCGGGTATGAGCTATCATGGTGGCGTCATAGGGGCGATTGTTGCAGGATTGATATATACCAAGGTAAAGAAAATAAGCTTTCTAAGATTTGCAGACCTTATCACATCCGCCATTCCCTTTGCATATACCTGGGGTAGATTGGGTAACTTCATCAACGGAGAACTCTATGGAAGAGTCACTACCTCCAGAATGGGTATGGTTTTCCCGACGGCAGAGCGTTTTTCCACCACCCACCAATGGGTGAGAAGTGTTGCAGATACAGTGGGGATCGTCTATTCCCCTGGAGATTATGTGAACCTTCCTCGTTGGCCAAGCCAGTTGTTTGAAGCTTTCTTCGAAGGCATAGTACTTGGCATCATCATTTGGTTTGTTGTCAGGAAGATAAAGAAAAAGAGGAATATGGCCGACGGTACCATACTCGCCTCATATTTGATGGGATATGGATTGATTAGATTTATTTTGGAATACTTCAGACAGCCTGACAGCGATATTGGATATGTCATAGGACATAGCAGCAACATCTATCTCTTTGAAAGTGTTCTGAATATATCCAAAGGACAGGTCTTCTGTCTTTTGATGGTAATTGGAGGCTTGGCCCTTCTCTTATGTGTAAATTTGATAGCAAAAAGGAATAGGAAATATGATAAGCGAAAGAATTAAGAACCTTAGAGCCCAAATGGCTCTCTCGGAAGTGGATGCCTGGATCATTACTGGCACAGATCCACATCAGAGTGAATATGTTGCACCTAGATGGAGAACAAGAGAATTCATTTCAGGCTTCTCAGGCTCCGCTGGAACAGTAGTCATCACCAAAGACGAGGCTCTTCTTTGGGTTGACAGCAGATATTTTATCCAGGGTGCACAACAGATCGAAGGTACAGAGTATAAGCTTATGAAGCTTGATACCGATGGTACTCCAGATCCTTGGAAATGGCTTGCTGAAAACATGCAGAAAGGCACCAAGGTAGGTGTAGATGGAACTACAATCTCAATTGACGCTTTCGAGAAGAACAGCGCTCTATTGAAGAAAAAAGGAGTATCCTTGGTTTCAACTCCGGATCTCCTTTCTTTCTGGAATGACAGACCAGAGGTACCATGCACAAAAATATATAAGATGAAGGATGAATATGCCGGGTTCACAACTTCTGCTAAAATCAATTTCGTCAGGATCAAATTGAGACAGAGTGAGGCGGACTGGACATTCATCGCCAGCATCGATGACATTGCATGGCTTACCAACTTAAGGGCAAACGATATCCCATGTAACCCTGTTTTCGTTGCTTATGTATTCATTTCCCTTGAAAAAGCTGTTCTTTTTGTAGATAAGAGAAGATTTGACGATTCCCTTTTCCTGGAGATTTCAAAAGATTATGAAATCAGACCTTATGAAAGTGTCTATGATGATATTGCATCCCTTACCCGTCGTGGGGTAGGTTTCTATTCTCCTGAGAAAATATCATATGCCTTCGCTCCCGCCATTAATAAAAAGAGAAATCTCAGAGGCTGCGATATAACCACAAACCTTAAGGCTAGAAAGAATCCAGTGGAATTGGAAGGAATGAGAAGAGCCCACTTCCTTGATGGTGTGGCCTTTGCAAACTTCATGGCATCCTTGGATCCACTTGGCTCCTACACAGAGCTGGAGATTGCAGACATGTTGGAGAGCGAAAGAAAGAAGATGGAGGGATATCTTGGTCCATCCTTCGATCCTATCAGCGCCTTCAGGGAAAACGGTGCCCTTTGCCATTACAGCCCATCCAAGGAACATGAAAAGAAAGTGACAGGTCAGGGACTTCTTGTCCTTGATACAGGAAGCCAGTTTGCTTTCGGTATGACAGACCTTACAAGAACTCTTCTATTCGGAACCGATGCGACAGAGGAACAGAAAAGGGATTACACCCTTGTCTTGAAGGGACACTTGGCCTTGGCCAGACAGATATTCCCCAAGGGAACAAGGGGAGTCCAGCTTGATGTTCTTGCAAGACAGTTCCTGTGGTGTGCAGGTGAAAGCTTTATGCATGGCACAGGCCATGGTGTAGGCTGTCATCTGAACGTCCACGAAGGACCTGCAAGAATATCCACAGCACTCATCGATGTCCCTCTTGAGACGGGAATGGTACTTAGCGATGAACCTGGTGTATATAAAGCAGGAAGACATGGAGTAAGAATCGAGAATATCCTTGCAGTCCAGTCATATACTGAAACAGAGTTCGGTGAATTCTATAACTTTGAGGTTCTTTCCATGGTTCCATATGAAAAGAAACTCATTGATGTAAGATATCTAACGGATGTTGAGATCGGGCAGATCGATGCTTATCATCAGTGGATAAAAGACCAGCTCATCGATTATGTCTTTGAAGAGACAAAGCCTTGGCTTGAGGAAGCTACGGCACCATTAAAGAGAAACTAACATAGTTTAAGTGGAGATAAACGTATGGTTGAACCATTAAAGAAAAACGGAATCATCGAAAGAAAAGGCCCGGTTGTCCTCGTTATCATGGATGGCGTGGGATTTGGCAAGTATAAGGAAGGAGACGCTGTTGCATCAGCCGTCACAAAGAACCTGGACAAGTTCTATGAATCCTGCCCTTGGACAAAACTTAAGGCTCATGGAACAGCTGTAGGTCTTCCTTCAGATGCTGATATGGGTAACAGTGAAGTCGGACACAACGCTATGGGTTGCGGAAGAGTCTTCAGCCAGGGTGCAAAGCTTGTGGCCCAGTCTATTGAGGAAGGCAAGATGTTTGAAGGTGAAACCTGGAAGAAGCTTGTAAAGAATGTAAAAGACAATGGTTCCACCCTTCATTTCATCGGCCTTCTCTCCGACGGTAATGTCCACTCACATATCAATAACCTCAAAGCCATGGTTGTGGAAGCAAAGAAGGAAGGCGTAAAGAAGGTAAGAGTCCATGCTCTCCTTGACGGTAGAGATGTAGGTGAAATGTCTGCCTTGGATTACTTCGATCCATTTGCCCAGTTCCTTGCCGAATTGAGCTCAGACGGCAGTTTTGATGCCAAGATTGCATCTGGCGGTGGAAGAATGGTCATCACAATGGACCGCTACAATGCCAACTGGGATATGGTCAAAAAGGGTTGGGAGACACATGTTCTTGGTGAAGGAAGAACCTTCGCTTCCGCTCATGAAGCCATTGAGACACTTAGAAAAGAGACAGGTGCCATCGACCAGGATCTTCCTCCATTCGTCATTGCTGAAAACGGCAAGCCAGTTGGAACAATTGAAGATGGAGACAGTGTAATACTCTTCAATTTCCGTGGAGACAGAGCTCTCGAAATAACAAAGGCCTTCGAGGCGAAAGATCTTAAAGAGTTCGATAGAAAGAGAGTTCCAAACGTAGAATATGCAGGAATGATGGAATATGACGGAGATCTTCACGTTCCTCACCAGTATCTCGTTTCTCCTCCAGCCATCGACCGCACTCTTGCTGAGTATCTCTGCAAAAGCGGCGTAAGGCAGTTCTCAATTTCTGAGACACAGAAATTCGGCCACGTTACATATTTCTTCAACGGAAACAAGTCTGGAAAGTTCGATGAAAACCTGGAAGAGTATGTAGAAATTCCTTCCGATATCGTTCCTTTTGAAGAAAGACCTTGGATGAAGTGTGCAGATATTACAGACCGTGTCATCAAGGAAGTTGAAGAAGGTAAGTGGGACTTCATAAAGCTTAACTATCCTAACGGCGATATGGTTGGACATACAGGTGTATATGAAGCAGTTGTATGTTCTATGGAAGCTATGGATCTCCAGCTTGGTAGACTTAGGAATGCCATTGAAAAGGCTGGTGGTGTAATGATCATTACAGCAGACCATGGTAATGCAGATGATATGTATGAGCATGGAAAGGATGGCAGTGTTAAGACAAAGGCCAACGGTGATCCTAAGGCAAAGACTTCACACTCTTTAAACCCAGTGCCATGTATCATCTATGATCCGGAGTATAAGGAAGAGTATTCAAAGACACTTAATGAAGGTCTCGGTATCTCTTCTATTGCTGCAACATGTATGAATTTCTTGGGCTTCGATGCTCCAGCTGATTACGATAAGTCTGTAATCAACTTCAATTGAGAAGACAGTCGACTGTAATAAGGCTGAGGGATAAAATCCTTCAGCCTTAAATTTTTAAAGGCTGTCCCCTGCATTCAATACAAGAATTACAGTAGCAGGAAGAGCCAATACAATGGATGTTGCTGCTGTATAAATATGGTTGAAGTAAGCCAAATATATGGAAATACCCATCATGATAAAGGCTATGGATCTTTTGACGTTGAGACTGGTTTTGTCTTTTACAGCCGTCATTATAAAGGTGATTATGGCGACTGCATACAGAACTATGACCACCAACTGCACATACATTTCATATCCTGGTGTCATGGTGCTCATTCTTCCATGGTAACTTGAAAAAGGCACCATGGCGGAAATCAGTAGGGAAACAGCAAGGAAAAGAAAGGTGTACATTCCGATATTCGATGAAGAAAAACCATAGTATCTGAGGGAAGACAACAGAAAGAGGGCGGCTGTACCCAAGAGAGAGAATCTCTGTATCACAAGCAAGGCTTCAGGGTAAACGAATATATACCCCATAGCCTCCACTGCATCCACTACGATCAAAGATGCCTGCATGGCAGAAAATGTAAACAACATGGGCATTATCTCACCATCCTGGCTATGGAGCTTATGCTTGAATATCAAGGCAGCCTGAGGCCAAAGGGAGCAGATCAGAACAACCAAATGGGGGAGATAGTCCAAAAGATTGCTTTGCAAACCTATCCATCCCTCTTGGTTGTATGAAAAGAGCAGAACTTCAATGAGGGCGAATGAATACAAAAGTGTAATTGCAATCTGGACAACCAACAAAGATACTATGGTCTTTCTATTCTGGTTCTGCATCAGATTGTATCCTTAAGTGGAATCTTTGCGTCTGTCTTAGTCCTGACTCCTGATATTGCGTTTGCCATAAGGGAAATCAGCATATCTATCATAAGGGCGCAACCATTTACGAATGGAATAAGAGAAATGATGGCTGCCTCAGCTCCATAGACGTTGATGTTCAACATCTTTAGTGCAATCACAGAAATTGCTGCAACTTCTATTCCAGAGAACATAAATGAAAGGAAGGATGCAGCCGCAATGGACAGGGAAATGAGGACCAATGCCTCCATGGAAATATCTGCTCCTAATGTCTTTAGGAGTGTAATGACAATAGTAGTGGATACAAAGGCTGTTCCTCCCCTTGAAATAAGGATGGAAAGAGGAGTTGTTGTAGAAGCTATTCTCTTCTGTATTCCCAGATTACAGCGTGACAAAGATTCTCCTATAAGGGAAGAAGCAAAGATATTGTTGCTTACAAAGGCCGTAATCATTCCACTGAGGCCTCTTCCGATTACTCCATAAGGATTCTTCTTGAATCCTGTAAAGAAGGCAAAGAGCAATGGAAGAATGATCAGTATCACCAAAAGAACAGAGACAAACAGGGATACAAATGGCTGGGGGACTGCCAATGCTGTCTTTTCCTGCCATACTCCTAAAAAGAAGGATGTGGATGCCACATATACGTAGCATCCCCCGAAGAAGGTAAGTGTCCTGTGTATTCTGTACATGACCTCACTGAAAGAATTCATGACTGTATATGCAGGCCTTATGATATCGGAGGATGGAGTAAGGGCTACACCCAGGATAAATGAAGCTATGATGGCAGGAATAAATACTTTTGCAATCACACTATAAGATGAGAGGGGATCTGTAGTGGATAGGAACTTTGCCATCTCAATTTCATATTCTCCACCGGCAGAAGCTGATACGGGAAATACTATATCCACAAATTCTGCAAGGAAAGCACCAAGGAAAGACAACACAAGGGTTGTTACAACAGCCCAAAGAATCGTCGTTCCAAGGACCTTGCCTCCCAATCTATTCTTTCTAAGACTAGCCGTTCCTGCTGCAAGTGTAACTATCGATGTTCCAAGGAACAAAAATGCGGCGACTCCTGTAAGATATGAGGTCAAGCATGACATCATCCCCAAAAGAGATGACGAGGAAGAAAAAGTAAATGCTGTGGCCCACGCCATAAGAAGAGCAGCTGAATATGTAAGCCAAGTCTCCATTATTATCCTCCGTCTTCAGGAATTATTCCTTTACTATACCTGAAAGTTTATATCCACTCTTTATTTCCTTTTCAAGGAGTGTCCTTGCAAAAGAGTCTGTTTCTTTTGCAGTTCTTTCCTGAGAGGAAACAAAATAGGAGAGAGTGCAGATGACTATAGCCCTCTGCATACTTTCCTTATTATACCATACTGTGCCCTGATATTCATGGCACTGTACCAAATTCATGACACCACTATCGTTGAGAAGGCAAGAAAGCATAAGAGTCGGAGTCTTCTCTATGGTTTCTTCTTTATAGAGGATGGTTGCAGAGAGCATCAAAGCCGCTTCATGGGAGAGGGCTCTCCTCTGGTTTTCGTCCATACCCAAAAGTGATGTGTAATTTGAGAAGAACTCATCCAACATCAATCTGTCTGCAGTCTCCATCAATGATTTTGGAGTGCTGTCTTCTGCAAATGGAATAAGGAGCAGAACCTGTGATATGAGAATCTTTATGCTTTCATCGAGACTTGCCCAGCTCTGGAAAGTCTTAGGTCCTTTTGCTCCGAATGCCTTTGAGAAGGCTTTTATAAGCTTTATTACAGGCTGAGCCTCTACATCGGATGGAACTGCACCGATCTGTCCCTTTACGCTCTCTTCCAGTCCCGGATAGATCTCATATAGGGTGGAGTAGATCTCTGCAAGCTCCAAAAGAAGCTCCCTTTCCTTCTCCTTGGTGCTTTCATTGTTGATGATGTCTTCAATGAGGCCTATGAACTTCTCATCCCTTGCTTTATCAAGAACATCATAGACAGGCTTTAGTCTCATCATGGCCAAAGCTTTGTCTATATCCCTGATTCCCTTCTCTCCATATTCCTTGTATAGAGATTCTATGCAGCCGTCGGTATCTTCTATTTCCCTTATGTTCCAGAATACTTTCGCCTGATATCCATCAAGGGAGAAAGAGAATCCGTCGTACATGGAAATGGAAGGAAGAATATATGAGAGCCCATCTGAGAAACAATCCATTATGCAGTAGTTTCTGCTGCCATAAGAAAGGTTGAGGTTTTCAGCAAGATTAGTTCTCACCATCTTTTTCTCATCCCCGTTTTTCTTCAGTTTTGGACAGGAAGTATTGATGGTGCCGAAAACTCTCTCATATCTATTGTTTACGAGAACCAATGTCCTTTCTTTTCCACTTCCGTTTACAAAGGCATATACGGACTCTTCGACGCCGCTGTTTCCTACACAGTCATATAGGTTGAAGTTATCTACATTGGCGAAGAGGTATCTCTTTCTCAATAGAGGGAAGATTCTTCTTTCATGCTGGTCTATGAGCCACTGGTTGGGCTTTTCATCATAATATGCCCTCTGGTATTCCATTCCATACTTTTCCCTGTATCCTTCGATCTGACCGTGGCCGATCATAGGAAGACCTGGAAGTGTGGATAGAAGGGTTGCAATACTGAAGTATCTGTCATCGGAGCCGAACTGTGCTATGGCCGTATCTTCATCAGGGTTATTCATAAAGTTTACATAGCGCTTGAGGATTTCAGGTTCGAACTCCAGTGTCTTTTTAATGGAGTCCCTATATTTCTGGTTCTCCTGATTCTTCAACATATTCATGAAGGCACTGTTATAGACACGGTGCATACCCAGTGTCCTTACAAAGTATCCTTCCATCATCCAGAAAGCTTCTGCCAGGAGAAGAGTATCGGGGACTTCTTTTGCCACTCTGTCTACAACTTCCCTCCAGAACTCCTCAGGGATTCTTCTGTTGAACTCTCTTTCGTCCATTGCATGTTCTGCTCTTCCTGCAATGTCTCCACCTGTACCGGGTTTAGGGTACCATAGTCTCTCTATATGTCTCTTTGCAAGAGTCATGGCTGCATCGAAGCGGATTATAGGGAAGTTTCTGGCAACATGGAGAATCTTCTGGATGACAGCTTCTCTTGTAACAGGATTCAGATAATCAAGCTGGGCAGTGTCGTTCCAGGGCATCGTCGTTCCATCGTTACCATGGAATACATATCTTGTCTCCCCTGTATGTCTGTTCCTCATTCTGAAGGTTACAGCAGCATCAGTCCTGTTGTAGTAATGGTCTTCCAATTTCACTTCCCAGTTTGGGTTTGAGGATAGATCCGGTCCGTTGTATGTATAGGAAGGGAAGGGTGAATAATCCTGGGAAATAAAGTACTCAGGGTGTTCATATACCCAGTTGCCGTCTATACCTGTATGGTTTGGAACCATATCAGAAGCCAATCTTATACCTCTTTTCCTACATCTTTCCCTAAGATTGTCCACAGCTTCCCACCCTCCGATATCTGGAGAGATGTCATAATCTTTGAGGGAGTATGCAGAAGCTACGGCATCAGGGTTGCCGCATAGATGCTTGATTGTCTTTGAAGCTTCACTTCTCTGCCACAGGCCTATCAACCATAGGGCTGTAATACCTCTATGCTGCATGATATCAAGTTCTTCGTCTGGAATCTGGTCCAGGGAAGTGATTGGTCTCTTGTATTGTTTTGACAGCTGGTCCAGCCAAACCAGTGTGGACTTGGCGATCATAACTACACACGGCATCCAGTTGGAGTCGGAGGAAAAGGCTTCGTATTCGTTGATTTCAGAAGAGAAATCCATAACAGGCATTGGTCCTGGAGCTCCACCGAAACCATGGTCTTTCTGTTCTTCGTTTATATAATCCAAGGAAGATTTTAGAAGCGTTATGAAGGTCTCAGGAAGCATTCCCGACCATTCTCGGATAATATATTGGATCTGATCCAGAAGTGAATCCGGATATAGACGGGCAGGCATGCACAGGAAAGTGAATATGTCGTCTGTATTGGGTTCGCCGTTTCTCAAATCGTCCTTTACATAGGATGAAAGGATGGATGAAAGGGCTCTTGAAGAGTCTGGGAAAACAAGACCATCGGGAGCGATCAGAGGCTTTGCTGCAGCCAGAAGAGCCCTGTTCTGCAACATGACTTGGTGGATGAAGTATCCACGCATATCTTCTTCCTGTGTCCTATCGTCAGGAATTTCCGTTGGAAATGCCTTTGAATAGAAGTCAAGGACAGAAGACAGTTTTTCATTCTGGTTTACTGTGGCGAGTCTCCTTCTGAAGAAGTCTTCGTTTGTACCGGATATAAGATAAGAAAGAATCGTCTGGTATACATAGTGTAGTATTGCAGAAGCATTGAGATTTGCTGCAGAAAGATATTCGAAATCCCTTCCTTCTTTCTTTTTTTGTTCGTTGTATTTGTAGGCTAATGACGATGATTCCCTATAGAAAGATCCTGTTCCGTTGATTGTCTGAAAAAGAGGCTCCTCAAAGTCGATTTCTTTTCTTGTCAATTCAGCAATTCTAAGATCTCTGTTGGTCATGTGATCCCCCTTTTGGTTTTGATCTCACCATAGATATTACCATATTAAACAACTGTATGTATCAAAAACCTTCTGCCTAACCTATAGAAAACTCCCATTCTTCATAAAAAAACTGACGTTTTTCATTTATTTTGTCAAAAACGTGGCTGAGAGTAATGGCCTCATCCTTTGTAAAGGGTGTGGTCACATATAACCTTACGTCATTATTTTTAGGCCTTCCTATACCTATACGTAGCCTCCAAAACCCATCGTTCCCCACTCTTTCCTTTATATTTCTCAGGCCATTGTGGCCTTGAAGTCCCCCTCCCTTCTGCATTTTCGCTTTTCCCAAAGGAAGTTCCAGATCGTCATGTACTATGAGAATATCGTCACATTTGATTTTAAAGAAAGAAGTACATTCAGACACGGCAGTACCTGAAAGGTTCATATAGGTAAGGGGCTTCAAGATTCTGTATTCACTGGTTTCAGAGTACATTGAATGGAACTTGCTCTGCCATGATAGAGCAGGAAAAAGCTCATTGCAGAGAAGAAAACCTGCATTATGCCTTGTGTTTTCATATTCCTTTCCAGGGTTTCCAAGAAATACAATCAATCTTTTCATCTTGTCCTCTCTTCCCCTATCTTGGGGCACCTTCCAGCCAAAGGGCAGATGGAGCATTTTGGAGAAATTGGAGTGCAGACATTCTGCCCCCACATTACAAAGAGTTCGTTGATGGTGATCCAAAACTTTTTGGGAAGTATCTTCTTAAGCTCTTTCTCTGTATCTTCCGGTTTATCTGTATCCACCCATCCAAGCCTATTTGAAATCTGATGCACATGGCAGTCCACACATATTGCATCCATGTTGAATGATAGATTCAATACAAGACTTGCAGTCTTTATTCCAACTCCTGGAAGAGACATGAGTTTATCCATGTCAGAGGGTATTTCCCCATTCCATTCTTCCATTACAATCTGGGCTATTCTTTTTAATTGGTTTGCCTTACGAAGGTAGAATCCACACTTTTTTATTGATTCTGCAACCAAACTCTCGTCTGCAGAGTATAAATCCTCTAATTTAGGAGCAAGTCTGAATAAGTTCATACTGCACTCCCAAGTGACGCTATCCCTTGTCCGGAGGGATATTATGGTGGAAGCAAGAATCCTATATGGAGAGTTGTCTTCCATGGCTATTTTCGACACCGCCGGAATAGGCGCCCCCATTTCTGTAAGCGAAGAAGAGATGGAGGAAAAGATGCTGTCAAAATAATTCTCTTTCAGATTGCTATCGTTCAATTGCTTTGTCCCTTTAAAAAAACTATCATCAAGGCATGATTGTAATCTTAAAAAAGGGTATAAACAAAGAAGAAAAAGAAAAAGTAGTCCTCACTCTCAAAGACTATGGATTCATCGTAAAAGAGATTGTGGGTGAAAACGATACAGTTTTGGGGGCTGTGGGCTCCAGACATGTGGACCCAAGGGAGATAGAACTTCTACCAGGTGTAAGTTCCGTTCTTCCCATCTCCAAACCATATAAACTGGCTTCCCGTGAACTTAAGAAAGATGACACTATCGTCAAGATTGGAAGAGTAAGCATAGGTGGAAACAGAGTCTGTGTGATGGCAGGACCCTGTGCAATCGAGTCCTATGACCAGATTATGGCCATAGCTGAAAAGGTGAGGGAGGCGGGAGCCGTCATGCTTAGAGGCGGAGCCTTCAAGCCTCGTACCTCCCCTTATTCCTTCCAGGGACTGGGAGAAGAGGGCTTGAAATATCTTCAGGCTGCAGGAAAGGCTTTCGATATGCCTGTAGTGACCGAAGTGGTATCTCCTTTGGATGTGGAGATGATGACCTCCTATATAGATATGTTCCAGATCGGTGCCAGAAATATGCAGAACTTCGAACTATTGAAGGCTGTTGGAAAGACAGGAATGCCTGTACTTCTCAAAAGGGGAATGAGCGCCACCATTGAAGAATGGCTTATGGCTGCAGAGTATCTTATGTCCAGCGGCACAGACAAGGTTGTTCTCTGTGAGAGAGGTATTAGGACCTATGAAAGGGCTACAAGAAATACTCTTGATGTATCCGCCATTCCTGTGGTGAAGAAACTCTCCCATCTTCCCATCATCGGAGATCCTTCCCATGCCACAGGAATAAGGGATATGGTCGCTCCTATGTCCCTTTCCATTATTGCGGCGGGAGCTTCAGGTATTGAAGTCGAAGTCCACAATAATCCAGAGAAGGCTTGCTCCGACGGTCCCCAGTCCCTCTATCCCCAGCAGTTTGAGAAACTGATGAGGGATATAGAGGCTTTGTGTCCTGTAATCGGAAAGACCTTGGAAAAGACACCGAGAATCATTCCTGAATCAATAAAGGAAGCCTCCGCCGATTTGACACAGGCTGTAGGTGGAGAAACCATTGTAGCTTTCCAGGGAGAAAGAGGAGCTTTCTCAGAGCTGGCTACAAGAAGATTCTTCAGCGAAGATGTGAAAGTATTACCCTGCCATTCTTTCAAGGATGCCTTCGATGCCATTTCCTCAGGTAAGGCCGAGTTTGGTGTAATTCCTGTAGAGAATGCTTTGGGCGGCACCGTATACGATCCACTTGATCTCATTAAGACACACTCGGAGCTGAAGGTTGTAGGTGAGACTGAAATAAGGGTTGTACATAATCTTATAGGTTTTCCTGGAACAGATATCAAAGATATCAAGAAAGTCTACTCCCATCCTCAGGCCATCGCCCAGTGCAAGGAGTTCCTGGAACGTGAAATGCCATATGCAGAAGCCATTCCTTTCTTCGATACCGCAGGAGCAGTGGGGTTCGTAAAGGACGGCGGTGACAAGAGTGTGGCTGCAATTGCAGGCTCTCCTGCAGCTCTTTATCATGGTATGGAGATAATAAGACAAGGAATCGAAACAAACCCTTCCAACTACACTCGTTTCTATGTCCTTACAAGAGAAGAGAATGTAGAGACTTTCATAAAAGGTAGGAAGAAAGAGAAGGCTTCCTTCCTCTTCAATGTCTCGGACGAGCCGGGTGCCTTGATGAAAGTGCTGGAAATCCTGTACCAGAGAGGACTGAATATGCAGAAATTGGAGTCAAGGCCAATTCCTGGAAAGCCATGGGAATACACTTTCTATGTAGATGCTATTATTCCCGACTTCAATGAGTTTGATGAAACATGCAGGGAGATTGCAGCTTCTTCTGTCGGCTTCAGACTTCTTGGTGTCTATGAAAACGGGATTATCTGATGGAATACAAAGCTTATGATGATGTAATGCTTTTTATGGGTGTCCTGAGCGTCAAAGGTTTTCCTGAAGACCTCAGGTCAAAACTAGAGGAAAACTTCGGTCCTATAAAAAGCGTCTCCGAGCCGTTTCCCTTCTCCTTTACGGACTACTATGTTCCTGAAATGGGAGAGGGGATAGAGCGTTTCTTCATCTCTTTTTCAAACCTCATTTCCCCGGACAAATTGGGGAGAGTCAAAGTAATCACCAATGAAATTGAGAAAGAATACGAAGAAGAGGGAGGAAGAAAGATCAATCTTGATCCCGGTACATTAAGTGAAGCCAACATTATCCTGGCCACCACCAAGAACCGCTCCCATAGAATCGCCATAGGAGACAAACTCTATGCAGAGCTTACGCTTATGTATAAAAACCATGGATATCTTTCCTTTCCTTGGACATATAGCGACTATAAAAGCGAAAGGGTTCAGAATACACTTCTGGAGTTTAGAAAAGAGTATCTATCAATAAGAAAAGAAGCGTTGAAAAAAGAAAAAGAACTTAATTAGAGTATTGTTTTTTTGACTAACAAACTGCAATAAGTAGAAAAATGGACCGGTCATCCGGCCCATATCCTTCAGTTTTACATTACTCTCAGTCGTAGTAATCTTCGTCGATTTTGCTTTCGTACTCGTTGTCGATGCAGCAGAGAAGAGAATCGGCAGCATAGAAACTATCTTCGTTTTCCTCGATGTTCCTAAGTGAGATGGCTTTATAGAAAGAACCGAAGTTGTCTTCTCCACTGTCGTCGATTCTTGTCCAATCTTCAGAGGTATCTCCTTCTTCAACGATTAGGAGATAGTATTGGTTTCCAGATGGGTATATTTCAGCCATATGCTTTTCCAGAAGTGTGATTTCGTCACTGCTGAATTCCTTTACATACTTCAGGGCAAGGTTGAATCTTTCGCCCTCGTCATCGTATCCCTGGACATAGATTCCATTTTCTCCCTTGTGGATTCCTGTGATTTCTGTGTCATATCTGTCCATAATGAGACTAGGAAAAGACTCCTCGAAATCATTGTCACAATTAAGAAGAGTGATGATGGAATCCTCCATAACCCAATCTTTGTATGCATAGATGTCTTTGAAGGACTTTGATGTGTATTGGATATCCTCAACTAAAATGTCTCCCCTAAGACCATCTTCAAGAATTGTCTGGAGCTGCACTGCGCTTCCTTCTGCTTCTTCTTTGATCTTTTCCTCTCCCTCTATCTGATCCTTTTCGTCGATTATTTCCACGTAGGCGTCTACAGGGAAGGAGAAGGAGACACATTCATCCGTATCTTCTTCTTTTATAGGATTATAGACATCGCAGTCATAATCAAGGAGAGCTTCGATCTCTTCTTTGTATGATTCCAGCTGCTCGTCCAAATCTTCTTTGTAGAATCTGTTTTTTATTGTAAATGAAACTGTTTCCGTAATTGCTTTCATAGCTTTCTCCTCAATAAGAATTACGATACATAAAGTAACACAATAATTATAGTTTTATTCTCCTTTTTGGACAGATTTAACCGAAAAAATGTTATTAAAGGTATGAAAAGAATATTTATTTACCTGACACTTTCACTGTTATTGTCCTCATGTACCTTCTCTCCTCCCATGACCCTCATAATCTCCCCTTATTCCGATACTCCCTGGGAGGAAGTAAGCGGCAAGGAGATGTGGTATAAAGTCAAATGGTTCGATGGAAACAAGGTGGAGACTCTTTATCTCGACAGAGGCGTGTGGAGTATGGATGTGGAGGTTGGGAGAAGTTCCCTTCTGGTCTTCGCCTTCTATCCCTTGGGGGATATGGAGCCCTTGGGAGGCTTCTGGGAGCCGGGAGGGAAGAGCCATGTCTGGCTCTCTCCTGAGGAGGGATATTTTGCTTCCATGCTAATTAGTGTAGCTGAAACATATCCTATGCCTGTATCCAACTTAAGTGTAAAGAGGCTTAAGGAGGCCGTTCCGGATCTTGGAGCTATAGATCGTGGTGCTTTTGTCTATTCCCTTATTGAGGGAAAACTGGATAAGGAAAAGATACCTTTATATAAGAAATACAAAGTACCTTTGGATGGAGTGCCCAAAGGCAAGTGGGTTTCCCTCTATTCCCACTCTTCTTCCATTGTTGTCTCTGATGTCTTCGAACCTGGGACAGTGTCTCTCTTTCCTGGGGTATACCACTATATATCCTTTGAGAGGAATTTGATGCTTACTGTGAATCTGGAGGAAGACGGCAGGTATTATACGAAAATATCCGCTCCAAGAGAGTGGTGACTCCTTGTTGTAAGGAGAGGAAAGAGGATATATCATAAAACCATGGAATCATTAAGAGAATTATACCGAATAGGATATGGGCCTTCCTCTTCCCATACAATGGGACCAAGGGCAGCGGCTGAGAGATATATCGAGGAACACCAAGGCATTGACAGCGTAAGGGTGGAGCTCTATGGCTCCCTTGCAGCCACAGGAAAGGGACACCTTACAGATAAAGCCATAATGGATGTCTTCAATGCAAAGGGAATAAAGAATGAAATAGTCTGGTATCCAGAAGTATTCAAACCCTTCCATCCCAATGCAGTCACCTTCATTTCAAAAGATTCTTCAGACACTTACTATTCTGTAGGCGGAGGAAAAATCGTAAAGGAAGGTGAAGACAGCCTTGTGGATGATAAAGTCTACCCTGATTTGGTTCTAGGTGATATGGAGAAGATGCTCCACTATTGCGATTACCACGGATATCAGATGTGGGAAGTGGCCATTGAATATGAAGGGGACTCCATCCTTGAATATGCTGGAAAGGTATGGAATGTAATGAAGAAGGCCATAGAAAGGGGACTGGAAAATGAAGGTGTCCTCCCAGGTGGCTTGAAGCTTCAGAGAAAGGCCTGCCTTTCCCATGCAAAGAGCATAGATTTTGCAGGAAGCCTAGGTAATACCTCCAGAGCCATATCCTTCGCCCTTGCAGTAAGCGAAGAGAATGCAGGTGGAGGAGAGATCGTCACAGCCCCTACCTGTGGTAGCTGCGGCGTTCTTCCTGGAGTGCTTTATTACCTGCAGCAGGAATATAAGATTCCTGAAATAAGAATACAAAGGGCTATTCTTACAGCAGGCTTGGTTGGAAACATAGTAAAGACCAATGGCAGCATCAGTGGAGCTGAAGTAGGATGCCAGGGGGAAGTGGGAGTTGCCTGTGCAATGGCAGGAGCTGCCGCAACCCAACTTCTTGGCGGATCTATATATCAGATAGAATATGCTGCGGAAATGGGTTTGGAGCATCACCTTGGACTTACCTGTGATCCTTTGATGGGTTTGGTCCAGGTTCCTTGTATAGAGAGAAACGCAATGGCATGTATGAGAGCCATAGATCATGCTTCCTTTGCCTTGATGGGAGACGGAAGACATAAGGTTTCTTTCGATAATGTCGTGGAAGTTATGATGGAGACAGGAACAGCCCTTCCTTCTCTCTATAGGGAAACGAGCCAAGGCGGATTGGCAAGATTGGTTGAGAGCTAAAAAGAGTCTTATCTCGTTTTTTATAGTAAGTTTTGATATTTTTAATTACTTATCAAGCTATTGTTTAAGAGGTACCTTTGCAGGTACCCCTTACATTTTATAGAAGAATTTGGAATATAAAAGCTGTTATACAGCCGGCCGCTGCAGTGACAGGCAGACCCAATTTGAAGAAAGACGCCACTATGGCCACCACAGTTCCTGCCAAAGCAGAGGTAAAGGATCCTGTGGAATAAAGAATGGAAGGGAAGGTCAATACAGCCAAGGTTACATATGGTGCATAATAAAGGAAAGACCTGAAGAATCTATTCTTTATTGGTTTTCTCAATACAAGAAGGGGAACCACTCTTATCAGATATGTAACTACAGCCATCAAGAGTATGGATATGTATATATAACTATCGTTCATTCTACTTCCTCCTCCAGATTATTATCTTCTTCGATAGGGAAGAAGTAAGCTGCCAGAGCAGAGAGTGCTATGGTGAGAATAATGACTTTCATTCCTGTAGATATTCCCGATAAAAAAGAAATCTTTGTAAAGAGGAAGCTGAGTAGGGCTGAAAGAAGCACCAATACAGCAACCACCTTGTTCTCCCTGGCTGGGGGGATGATGATTGCCAAGAACATTGCATAGAGGGCAATGGATAGGGATGCGGTGACCACTTGAGGCAGGATTTCTCCCATTATTCCTCCCAAGGCTGTACCAAGGACCCAACCAGGGCAGGCCACAGACATGGCTCCAAGGTTATACAAAGGGGATATAGGTGTTCTCTGGGAAACTGAAATACCGAATATTTCATCCGTTACACCTATTCCCATGAGCATACGCATGGAGGTCTTTTCCTGAGGTGAAAGCTTGATTGTCAAGGCGGCGCTCATCAACAGGTACCTTAGGTTGATCACCAAGGTGGAGATGATCAATTCAATATATGATCCACCTTCTTCAAGAATCGAGAGGGCTGCAGCCTGTCCTGCAGATGTATAGTTGGTGGCGCTCATCAATGCAGACTGATACCACTTAAGTCCAACGTCTCCTCCTCTTATTCCAAGAGTAAAAGAGACGGCAAAATAACCAAGGGCGATAGGAATACCATCTATCAGCCCTTTTCTGAAACTCTCAATATTTCTTTGCATGAAATAATACTCTTAGGGCAGGTCCCCTAGGGAACCTGCGATATTTGTCATTTGACGACGATGTTTACAAGTTTTCCTGGAACTACGATTTCCTTTACCACTGTCTTTCCATCTGTCCATTTCTTAACGTTTTCGTCGGTCTTGGCCAAAGCAAGCATATCGTCCTTTGAGATTTCTCTGCCTACTTTCATCTTTGCCCTTACTTTACCGTTGATCTGGACGACAACTTCTATTTCGTCGTCTTTTGTCTTCTCTTCATCATATTTTGGCCATGGAGCCTTTGAAACGGAAGGCTGGTGACCAAGTATTGTAGACCATAGCTCTTCTGCAAGATGAGGAGTATATGGGGAGAGCAGAAGTGTCAGAGTTTCGAGACAGACATAAGGAACTTCGCTTTCTTTGTTCATCTCGTTTACAAAGACCATCATCTGGGAAATGGCGGTGTTGAAGTTAAGTGTAGAAGTATCCTCAGTGACCTTCTTGATGGTTTTATGCATCAACTTCTCAAGTTCCTTTGAAGGAGCCTTGTCTACAATAGGCTTTTCTGTGGAGAGTCTCCATATTCTGTCAAGGAACCTATAGACACCGATGAAGCCCTGGGTGGCCCATGGCTTTGATTCTGTAAGAGGACCCATGAACATCTCATACATTCTTACGCTGTCTGCGCCGTAGTCTCTGATGAAGTCGTCAGGATTGACGACGTTCTTAAGGGACTTTGACATCTTTGCGATCACCTGGGTCAGTTCTTCTCCCGTTTCCTTGTCAAAGTACTTGCCGTCCCTCTCTTCCACCATGTCGGTAGGAACAAGAGACTTGTTGGCTTTCTGATAAGCGAAGGAAGTGATCATTCCCTGGTTGATAAGGCGCTGGAATGGCTCTGGGGTATGGACAATTCCTGCATCATAGAGTACCTGATGCCAGAATCTGGAATAAAGAAGGTGGAGAACTGCATGCTCTGCTCCTCCTACATAGAGGTCTACAGGCATCCAATACTTCTCTTTTTCTTCATCAAGGAATTTCTCGTTGTTTTTTGGGTCGATATATCTGAGGAAATACCAACAGGAACCAGCCCACTGAGGCATTGTGTTGGTCTCTCTCTTGGCATCGGCGCCACATACAGGGCACTTGCAGTTCACCCAGCTTTCAACATTTGCCAGTGGGCTTTCCCCTGTTCCGCTTGGCTCATATTTATCGACTTTTGGCAGAGTGAGAGGAAGCTGGTCCTCTGGAACAGGTACAGTTCCACAGTGAGGGCAGTGTACAAGAGGAATAGGCTCTCCCCAGTATCTCTGGCGTGAGAACACCCAGTCCCTGAGCTTGTAGTTTACAGCTTTATGACCACACTTGTTGTCGACAAGATAGTCGAGACATTTCTCGATGGCATCCTTTTTGTTAAGGCCATTGAGCCAATCGGAGTTTACATGTTCTCCGTCTTCCGTCCATGGTTCCTCCTGAACATTTACTTTGCTCTTCAAGACTTCGATGATAGGAAGATTGAACTTCTTGGCAAACTCCCAGTCCCTTTCATCATGGGCAGGAACAGCCATGATGGCTCCTGTTCCGTAGGAAATGAGAACATAGTCTGCAATCCAGATGGGAAGCTTATGTCCGTTTATAGGGTTGATGGCATAGGAACCTGAGAATACTCCGGTCTTTTCCTTTGCCAAGTCGGTTCTTTCAAGGTCCGACTTATGTTTTGTCGCTTCAAGATATGCCTCTACAGCTTCCTTCTGCTCCGGAGTTGTGAGTTTCTCCACCAATGGGTGCTCAGGTGCAATGACCATATATGTTGCACCAAAGAGAGTATCACAACGTGTTGTATATACTTCCAGATAGTCATCGCTCTTTTCAAGCTTGAAGAATACTGCCGCTCCTTCACTTCTACCGATCCAGTTGCGCTGCATTGTCTTTACGGACTCAGGCCAATCAAGGCCGTCAAGACCCTTGAGGAGCTTGTCGCCATATGCGGTGATCTTGAGCATCCACTGTCTGATGTTCTTCTTCTCGACCTTTGTGCCGCATCTCTCGCATCTTCCTTCCTTTACTTCTTCGTTTGCAAGACCTGTCTTGCAGGAAGGACACCAGTTGATGGGAGTATGTGCTTCATAAGCCAAGCCCCTCTTGTAGAGCTGGAGGAAAATCCACTGTGTCCACTTGTAGTAATCTTCATCACAAGTGCTGATTTCCCTGTCCCAGTCATAGGAGAAACCAAGACTCTTTATCTGGCGACGGAAGTTGTCGATGTTCTTTTTTGTTGTGATATAGGGATGCGTCCCTGTCTTGATAGCGTAGTTTTCTGCAGGAAGGCCAAAAGAATCGAATCCCATAGGATGAAGCACGTTGTATCCGTTCATTCTAAGGAATCTGGAATAAATGTCTGTGGCTGTATATCCTTCAGGATGACCTACATGGAGACCTGCTCCTGACGGATAAGGAAACATATCAAGCACATAAGCCCTTTTCTCTTTAGGAAAGGAAGGATCTTCTTCGGCTTTGAATGTTTTGTTCTCTTCCCAATATTTCTGCCATTTCGGCTCTATTTCGTTAAATGGGTATTTGCTCATACTGGCATTTTATCAACATGAAGAGAAAAATACCACACTCGACGCCATCACACATCCCTTTGGCTTCCATTTTTCTCTTGGCTTAGACCACAGGCAGGATATCTTTGTCAAAAAAACATTTCCATTCCGATTCTTGTGGTGATCAATAACTCAAATGTGTAATTGTTGTCTTTGTTGAACAGCAGTAAACCATGCTCCAATGCACTCTCTGTTTCCATTCCACCCCCCTCTTCAGAGGCTTGGATACAGGAATCTGTATACTCCAGGCCATAGATGGGAAGACTGGATTCCACGAATATTTTGGCTCCTTTCTTTGTAGAATAGGATGCCCTCATAGA
>JALFRH010000245.1 GCA_022785155.1 Spirochaetales bacterium | reverse complement strand
CTTATTGAAGAGCATAGGAACAGCCAAAAGCATTGTAACCTTACCCTCTTTGAGCTCCTAAAGCATAATCGGTGTTACAAGGCGCTTGCCAAAGACGGCGCTTGCTCCACTGACCACAGTCTCCAAAAGCACGGCTGTCATTGTGTATGCATGATGGATAGGAAGTATTACGTAGAAAACGTCAGTGGAATATACGTTGAAGAGTCTCTGGGATGAAAGAGTGGAAGACATAAAGTTGGTGAAGGAGAGCATAACGCCCTTTGGAGTTCCTGTGGTGCCGCTTGTAAAGAGAATGGCGGCTGTATCTTCGCACTTCAATTTTGGAAGCTCCACCTCCGGGCCCTCAAGGTCAAGAATATACTTATAACCTTTGGAAGCTTTTTCAAGGGAGATCTTCTCTTTGAAAAGCTTTCCGTCTTTATCCAGCTCGTTGATCTTCTCACCATCGATGAAGACTCTATCTACATCTCCGAAAGTAAGGATCTTTTCCATATCTTCGATATGCAATGAGTAATCAAGAGGGACGATGGTGCAGCCGGCGAAAGAAATGGCAAAGTAAGCCAAGGCCCATTCAGGGCTGTTCTTTCCTGTAACGGCGATCTTGTCGCCCTTCTTTGCACCGGAAGCCACAAGGTAATAGGCAATCTCTTTGATCTTCTTCAAAGCTTCCCTATATGTAAAAGTAAGCTTCTCTGGGACAATGGCCTTGAAAGCTTCGTTATCAGGATATCTCTCTTCGGTGATCTCGATCACTTCCCTGAAGGTAGGATACTCCCCGTTATATTTCTTGCCTTTGTAAGCAAGGAAATCCTCAACCCCTGTTTTCCAATACTTATCTTTAAAAGCCATATTGTTCTCCTACTTTTTTGACACTTTTTTATTCAATGTAAAATATCGGTTGTATTGTGCTTGCTAATTACATATTTTGTCAATATCTAGTGGTCTTTAGCTATACCTAAAACAGTATAAAACAATTATTATTTCCCATATGTGCACAATTTCTACTACTCTCAATGAGTTTTTTGATTCATATTCTCCTTCACTCTCTACAAGTCTCAGGGAGAATAGACTCAATAGAATGAGACTCTTATTGGAGAGATTAGGTAACCCTGAAAGAAATATTAAGATGATCCATATAGCAGGAAGCAAAGGAAAAGGCACCACGGCCTCTTTCCTTTCCTGGATAATGAACGCCTATAATCTCAAGACCGGGTTATATCTTTCCCCCCATGTCTATGATATAAGGGAGCGTTTTACCCTTGGAACACGCTTCTTTTCCGATGACTTATATAAAGAGACTCTTCAAGAGTTGAAAAACAAGCTCATAGGCTTTTCCCTTCCCTTGGTTTATGGCCCTGAGAAGCCCACAACCTTTGAGCTTTACACCGCCTACGCCTATGTACTATTTAAGAATGCAGGATGCAGGTATGGAGTGATCGAAACGGGACTGGGAGGAAGACTTGATGCCACAAATACAATATCACCTATCGCCAACTGTTTCACTTTCATAGAGAAAGAGCATACCAAGATTCTAGGCTCCACCCTTAGGGAGATTGCAGGAGAGAAAGCAGGAATAATGAGAAAGGGCGTCCCCTCCTTCATTATGGATATGCCTCAAGAGGCCCTGGACACTCTGAAACTCCAGGGAGATAAGATAGGCTCCCCCTATGAGGTTTTCCCACCCATCGAGGAGTATTCTCCATCTTTGGAAAAGGTCGCCCACATTATTCTGGGTGACAAAACCATAGACGTGGAGTCGCCCCATGGATTTACTGATGTAGAGCTATATGACTTGAAGTTCAGCCTGCATGTTTTGGATAGGCTGGAAATAGTAGATTTCCAGGACAAAGACCATTTGGATTTGAAGAAGGGCTTTAATCTACCGGGAAGATTCCAAATGACCAAAAGGAAAATCGGAGAAAAGAGTATCGGCTTTATCTTCGATGGAGCTCATACCATCTCTTCCATCCATCATTTGAAGAATAACATGGATAGACTCTTACCTAAGCCCTACTCCACCCTCATATTCTCTACAGCCCAAGACAAAAACTACAGAGAGATGGCTGATGCCCTTGTAGATGACTTTGGCACTGTTATTGTCACAGGACTAGGAGAGAGCAAGAAATCAGAACCAGAGGCCATCTATGACTATATAAGGAACAAATGGAAAGATAAAAACGTCCTTTTATCCAATACGCCTGACGAGACCTTGGAAAAGGCAATAGAATGTACAAAGGACCAAGGAAACATTGTGGTGACAGGATCCTTTTACCTAGTAGACTTGATATATAAAGCATTGGGAAACATTGAATGAGCGGAATAAACTGGAAGGAACTGGAACTCTTATTATCTGAAATGCCTTTGATGGGAAGTTATGTCCAGAAGATTACTGAGCATAGCGTCCACTCTTTCACAATCCATTTCTTCTCAAAGGAAGAAAAGGCTTGGATGATGTACTGTGAGATATCCACTTCCCACCAAAGAGTAAACAGAACTGAGAAACTGAGAAAGAAAAGCAGCAACAGCCAGCGTTTCACCCAATACCTTAAGGCCCATATAATCGGAAGACGGGTTGTGGAAGTCAAGCAGTACCCCTTTGACAGAGCCTTCCTGCTTAAGCTCCAGAACAGCGAGGATACGATAAACATGATCTTCCGTCTCTACACGGGACCTGGGGCCAACGTAATCATAACAAAAGAAGACTCCACAATTCTGGAGCTTTTGTTCCGTAGGCCTCAAAGAGGCGAAAGAAACGGCGAGAAGCTAGTAGAAGAATTCAGAACCGACGAGGGAAAGCGTACCTGGAGTGTCAGGCCCTTTGAAGGGGATAGCTTCAACAGTTTTATTGACAGGGAAGAAGAGAAGGAGACCAAGGACGAGAAGAGAGAAGAACTTGTTCTCATTCTCAAAGAAAGGGAGAACAGGGAGACCAAGGCCCTTAAAGACAAAATCGAGAGAATAGAAGAGCGTATATCTGCAACCAAAGGCTTTGAGGAGACCAAGCACTTCGGGGATCTACTTGCGGCCAACATATATCTTGTGAAAAAAGGCATGACATCAGTGACCCTCTCAGACTGGGAGAAGGGGGAGGAAGTCACAATATCATTGGACCCTCAGCTTTCACCTACAGAGAACAAAGAAAAGCTCTACTCCAGGTATCGGAAGGACAAGACTTCTTTATCTATGGCAATAG
>JALFRH010000224.1 GCA_022785155.1 Spirochaetales bacterium | reverse complement strand
GTCTGTATCCTCTATACTATTCTTTATAGATAACAGGACATCCTCCTCCAGCTCCTGGTCCCCAAGAGGAACCAATATGGCTGTGAACTGGTCCAGTGCCTGGGGCACTGTCCTATTCTTCACAGGATTGTAGTAGAAAGGAAGGGAAAGATCAGAAAAATATGTGGGATACTCATTGACGCTGTTCTCCCTCTCTATTCTTTCCTTCTCTTCCTCGGTCTCCCTCTTTTCCCTTTCCTTTCTCTCCTCTTCCTCCAAAATCTCACTATATTTGGTTGAAGGGAGATTCTTGTTTCCTTGGTAAGAAATTATCTCTCTTGCCTCTGAAATGGTGTATGTTGCACAGGAAGATAAAAGAAGTGACATCAGGATAAAAAGAGTGAGCTTTGATTTCATATTTTCAGTAGGTCTCCATACTTCTGCATCTCGCCTTCATCATACTTTTCCTTTGAAGGGAATACAAAAGTTTTATGATCATCGAAGTATCTTGGGATTACATGGATATGAAGGTGAGGAACCTCCTGACCTGAAGCGGGGCCGTTGTTGATCATTATATTGGTGCCGTCAGCTCCCAGTTTCTCCCTCATTTTCCCGTCAACTTTCTTTGCAATGTTTATCATATGGTGGAGGGTTGCATCCTCTACATCGGTGAAAGTAGGGGCGGGAACCTTTGAGATCACCAGGGCATGGCCTTTGTTCACCGGAGCCAAATCCAGAATCACAAAACATAAATCGTCTTCATAAATCTTTACTGACGGAATCTCACCGTCTCTTATCATTTCAAATACTGTAGCCATGAAAATATTCTAACACCTCTCGGGTAAAATGGAAAAGAGAGGAAGACGCAGCAGATGCGCCTATTATTGTCAACATAGATTTTTATTGGGGTAATTCACGTTTGATGAACAAGATACTTGATTAAAGAGTTCAAAATCCCTAATATTCAAAAGGTCTAGATTTTATAGAAGAAAAGAGAAGCGGAGACTACCGCTCTCAACAACTACAAGAGGTATAAAAAACAAATGATCCACGATCTTCTTGGTATGAGAAACATCGGTATCAGTGCACACATTGACTCCGGTAAGACAACATTGTCAGAACGTATCCTCTATTATTGCAACAAAATTCACGCAATTCACGAAGTCCGCGGCAAGGACGGAGTCGGTGCAACCATGGACTCCATGGAACTTGAAAGAGAAAGAGGAATAACCATCGCTTCCGCTGCTACAAACGTTATGTGGAAGGGACACGAAATCAACGTCATCGATACTCCCGGTCACGTCGACTTCACAATCGAAGTCGAGAGATCTTTGAGAGTTCTTGATGGTGCCATCCTGGTACTCTGCTCAGTCGGTGGTGTACAGTCACAGTCCATTACAGTCGACCGCCAGATGAAGAGATACCATGTTCCACGTATTGCATTCGTCAACAAGTGCGATAGAACAGGTGCCAACCCATACAGAGTAAAAGACCAGCTCATTGAAAAGCTCGGCCTCAATGCTGTTATGATGGAAATCCCAATCGGACTTGAAGATAAGCTTGAAGGTGTCGTCGACCTTGTAAACATGAAGGCTCTCTACTTTGATGCCGGTCCTTCTGGTGACGGCGTAAGAGAAGAAGAAATCCCAGCTGATCTCTTGGACGAGGCAAACGAGAAGAGAGAAGAGCTTCTGGATGCTGTCTCAATGTGCTCAGGTAACGATGCCCTTATGGAAGCTATGCTTGAAGAAGATGTTCCTGTGGACCTTCTCAAGGAATGTATCAGAAGAGCAACAATCAATCTCGAGCTCTGCCCAGTATTCATGGGATCTGCTTATAAGAACAAGGGTATCCAGCCATTGTTGGATGGTGTCATCGACTACCTTCCAAACCCGACGGATGTTGAGAACAAGGCTCTTGACCTGGACAACAACGAAAAGGAAGTCGTCTTGGAGTCCAAGGAAGATGCTAAGCCAGTCATCCTTGCATTCAAGCTTGAAGACGGTCAGTATGGTCAGTTGACATATATCCGTGTCTATCAGGGAAAGATCAAGAAGGGCGACACTCTCTATAACACAAGAAGCAAGAAGAAGTTCCTTGTGGGAAGACTTGTAAAGATGCACGCTTCAACAATGGAAGATATCTCTGAAGCAGGATGCGGTGAGATTGCAGCTCTGTTTGGTATCGACTGTGCAAGCGGTGATACATTCTGTGACCCATCTCTCAACTACTCCATGACAAGTATGTTCGTTCCAAACCCTGTTATCTCTCTTGCCATCACTCCTGTTGACAAGAAGGCTGCTGATAACATGGCCAAGGCTCTCAACAGATTCACAAAGGAAGACCCTACATTCCAGACATATGTAGACCCAGAGTCTAACCAGACTATCATCAAGGGTATGGGAGAGCTTCACCTGGATGTATACATCGAGAGAATGAAGAGAGAGTACAAGGCTGAAGTAACTGTAGGTCAGCCAGAAGTTGCTTATAGAGAAGCTATCAGTCAGAGAGCAGACTTCAACTATACACACAAGAAGCAGACTGGTGGTTCCGGTCAGTATGCTCGTGTTGCAGGTTATATCGAACCTACAGTCAGCGAGAATCCAGATGAACCAGCTCCAGACTACGTATTTGTAGATGAAGTCAAGGGTGGTGCTATTCCTACAGAATACATCCCATCTTGTGACAAGGGATTCCAGACAGCTGTCAAGAAGGGATCTCAGCTTGGCTTCCCAGTTATCGGTGTAAAGGTTTGTGTAAACGATGGTGCTTGGCACCCAGTCGACTCATCTGATATGGCATTCCAGACTGCAGCCCTCAACGCTTTCAGAGAAGCATATGAGAAGGCAAAGCCAGTAATTCTGGAGCCTATCATGAAGGTTGAAGTCGAAGGCCCAAGTGAATTCCAGGGTAACATCTTCGGATCCATCAACCAGCGCAGAGGTATGATTATCTCTTCTACTGAAGACAACAACCAGTGTACTGTCATTGCAGAAGTACCTCTTGCAGAGATGTTCGGATATTCTACAGTTCTTAGATCTCTTACTCAGGGTAAGGCTGAATTCACAATGGAAGTTGCAAAATACGGCAGAGTTCCAATGGGTGTTGCTGAAGAACTTAAGAAGAAGTACGAAGAAAAGAAGAAGAACCAGAAATAATTCAAATTCCACACACGGCCAGTGCTGTGTGTGGTAGAATTGAATTATCCGGAGGAACCAAAAATGGATTTAAAGCAGCTTAATAGCGTAAGCCCACTGAGGGTTTTCGAAGATTCCATAAACGGCGGACTTGGAAAGGGTAATCTTGGAGTAATTGTCTCCAAGAAGGGTGTCGGAAAGACAGCCTGCCTTGTCCATATCGCCACAGATAAGCTTTTCAAGGGAGAGCACGTTATTCACGTTTCCTTCTCCGGCAACGTGGAACATGTCATCAATTGGTATAAAGAAGTCTACAGGGAAATTGTCGACAACAACTCCCTCGACGATGCAAACGAAGTATATGAGCAGATTCTCTCCAACAGAGTTGTAATGAACTTCTCCCAGGAGCAGGTTGCAATCGAAAAGGTGCTCTCTTCTTTGGAAGCTCTCATCAGCCATGGTGCATTCAGTGCAGATGCTGTTCTCTTTGACGGCTTCAAGCTCACTATCGCCAGCGAAGATGATATTGCAAAGATCAAGGAATTCGCAAAGAGAATGAATATCGAAGTCTGGTTCGCAGTATCTCCTGTCCGCCCAGATGTAGTATTTGATGAATATGGTGTTCCAAATACTCTTGAGAAGTATTTCCCTCTCATCGATGTTCTTGTCGCCCTTAAGTTCGATGACAAGGCTGATAAGGTCAATATGACAGTTGTCAGAGCTCATGGCGTCAACGTTCCAAAGCCTGCAAAGGTTGCATTGAACCCTAAGACAATGCTTCTTGCCGAGCATAACTAAGTATTTTCATATACTTGAAATATCCCTGCAGAAATGTGGGGATTTTATTTTGCTTTAAGATAGCTCCGAGGAAACTTGAGAGAGTATCGAGAGAGACATAAGTGGAGATTTTTCCAGGTAAATCATTCACCGATTATTATCCCTTGTCGGTAATAATATGTCCAATTATTTTTAATATAATAGGTTATACATATTATGCATGGAAGAATTGAAGGTGGTCATTCTTTCAAAAGAACAACTACCTCGGCTTTAATTGCTTCCTTCCTTCCCAAGTAATCAAAGCCTTCATTG
>JALFRH010000220.1 GCA_022785155.1 Spirochaetales bacterium | reverse complement strand
GGATTCCTTCCTTCCTCCTTTATTCAAGGACAGGGCCGAGTACGAAGAGTTTTTATGGAGGCATGAAAAAGACTCCAAAGGTATAAACATAACAAAAGAACCTAAAGGAAAACTCTACTTGGGTATTGATGCAGGCTCCACCACACTTAAAACCGTCATAGTCGATGAAAACGGTGATCTTTTCAGGCCAATGTATGTCTCCAACAAGGGAAATCCCGTCCCCCTTGTAAAGGAGTATCTTGAGTCTTTCTACTCGGATTGCCCTGACTTGAAGATCAGCGGTGCAGCCGTCACCGGATATGGGGAAGATATAATAAAGGCAGCCTTCGGTGTGGATTATGGCGTTGTTGAGACCATCGCCCACTTTACAGCTGCAAAACACTTCTCCCCCGATGTCGACTTCATCATCGATATCGGCGGCCAGGATATAAAATGCTTCAGAATAAGAAGGGGAACCATAGATAGTATATTCCTGAACGAAGCCTGTTCCTCTGGCTGCGGTTCCTTTTTGGAGACCTTTGCAAAGCTTTTGGGTTATTCCATAGAAGACTTTTCAAAAATAGCACTGCATTCCATGCATCCTGTGGATCTTGGTTCAAGATGTACTGTATTCATGAACTCAAGTGTAAAGGAAGCCCAGAAAAATGGAGCTGAAATCGAGGACATTTCAGCAGGTTTGTCCATAAGTGTAGTAAGAAACGCCCTATATAAGGTCATAAGAACTCCGGATCCTTCAAAACTCGGGGAGCATATTGTTGTCCAAGGGGGAACCTTTTTAAACGATGCCGTGTTGAGGGCCTTTGAAAAAGAGACTGGAAAAGAGGTGTTGAGACCGAAGGTTGCAGGTCTCATGGGTGCCTATGGCGCAGCGCTCTGGGCAAGGAAAAAGAGCCTGGAGAACGGGAGAAGCGAAAGCTCCTTGATTGACAGTCAGGGATTGAAGACCTTTGTACATAGCGCCAAGAACATCAACTGCAATGGCTGCAGCAACCACTGCCACTTGACTATGAATGATTTCGGCAGGGGAGAGAAGTTCATTGCAGGCAACAGGTGCGACAAGCCCTTGGGAAAGAAGAGCAGAAGCGAAGGTTTGGATGAATATAGATGGAAGAGGGAAAGACTCTCATCCTTCGGCCACAAAGAAGGAACCAACGGCAAGACCATAGGCCTTCCTATGGCTTTGGGCATGTGGGAACTCCTTCCTTTCTGGCATACCCTCTTTTCAAATCTAGGCTTCGGTATAGAGATATCATCCCCATCTTCCCATGACCTATATACCCTGGGGCAGCAGACCATCGTTTCAGATACCGCCTGCTACCCTGCAAAGCTGATGCATGGCCATATAGAGGACTTGAAGAGAAAGAAGGTGGATTATATCTTCGCTCCTTCCTTGACATATAATATTGACGAAAAAAAGGGTGACAACCACTATAACTGTCCTGTCGTCGCCTATTACCCGGAAGTCATAAGATGCAACGTCAAGATGAATGAAGGGACCAGGTTCCTCTCTCCATTTCTGAACATATCCAATGAAAAGGCTTTCTCCAAGTACTTTACAATCCAAATGAATAAGGAAGGTATTGATTTGGATGAAAGGGATGTGAAGAGGGCTGCCGGACTAGCTTACAAGGCTCTCGCGGAGTATAAGAGCGATGTGGAAAAAGAAGGGGAAAGAATCATAGAAAAAGCGGAAAAGGAGAATATACCCCTTGTAGTGTTGGTAGGAAGACCCTATCATGTAGACTCTGAGATAAACCATGGTATTGATACCCTCCTTACTTCCCTTGGTGTCGCCATCATTACTGAAGACAGCGTCAGCAGAAAGGAAGAGAAGTTCAGGACTATGGTCCTCAACCAATGGACCTACCACTCAAGGTTATATGGTGCTGCCAAATGGGTGAGGGACAGAAAGGATAATAGGACCGTCCTTATCCATCTTGTTTCCTTCGGATGTGGAGTAGACGCCATAACGGGAGATGAAACCAGGGCTATAATCGAGAGCGGCGAGGGCATCTATACTCAAATAAAGATTGATGAAATATCAAATCTTGGTGCCGTAAAGATAAGGATAAGGAGTCTTTTGGCTGTTAAGGGGCTTGAATGAATTTCTTAGTATTCATTGTCTGTTTAGTATTCTCATATTTACTGGGCTCGATCCAGGGGTCTTATATTTCCTCCCGCTACATCTATAATGACACAAAGGTCGTCTCTGAGTGGCAGGAATATAAGACCATACATACATTTAATAAGGAAAGGATCAGTGTAATTATCATCGATGGCGTAAAGATCCTCATTCCGACTCTTTTTTTATTCCTTTCCGCTCCTCTCTTTTCCTTGGAGCCACGTTTTGCCGCCCTTTTGGGAGGAGGATCTGCAACACTGGGCCATATGTATCCTTTTTTTAGGCTAGGAAAGGGCGAAGCCATGGAAGCCTTTATGATTACAGCTCTCTTTGTCTCCCTTCCTTCCGCCTTGATTTCGATACTTGTATTCTGTGCTTTGTTTGTAGTCTTCGGGAGAAAGACCATACCTTTTGTGGTATCTGTCTTTGCCTTCCCTGTAGTCCTGATCATCTTCTTCAGGCCTACCTTTGAAGTGGGGATACTCTCCATTCTTTATTCAATACTGATATTCTGGAGACAGAAAAAGGCTGTGAACACCTTTCTTTCAGAGTAATCACAGCCAATATCAGAGGGCATAGGGATCAAAAGGATATCTGTTTCCTGCAATCTCTTCTCTTTCTTTTGTATTTGTCGGCAGAGGAAGAGGACTAATATCGATACCGAAAGTATGGGCTGCGTTGGTATTGAAGATTCTCTCCAAATTATCTTCACTCATTCCATTTTCCCTCAATGCATCCAATAGAAGCAGGGTTCCTTTGAAGCCAGGAATGCCGCACTTTCCCTTTTCCTTATCCTCTTTTGTATGTGGTGCATGGTCGCTTTCGACCCAGTCTATATCACCCGAGAGCAGGGAAGAGAAAACAAACGCCCTGTCTTCCTCGTCTCTAAGAGGAGGGTTCATCTTCAAGTATGTATTCTCTTTTTCCATATTGAAGAGGGCATGGTGGGGTGTTGCACCTGAAGTGACTTTTATCTTCCCTTCCTTCTTTGCTTCCTTTACCAGAGTCAAAGCTCCCTTGGTGGAGATATGGGCGATATGGAGGGTGCCCTTGAATTCTGCATCTGTGGCAAACTCTATCATATCCCTTACGCTCTCCACTTCACTGACGCTGGGTCGGGAAAGGCTATGGAAAGGGCTGGAAGTGAAATAGCTTGTCTTTTCAGAGTGGACAGCTACAACACCCTTGTAGTCCAAATCTGAAAGTATCTTGAAGATATTCCTCTCCTCACTTTCGTCGATTATTCCCATGTTTCCTGTAGAGTGGGATGCAAAGAGCTTAAGGCCTATAACACGGGGAAAGAGGGTGGAGTAGAGATCTACCATCTCTTCCACTTGTCTTCTCTCAGGAGTAAGCCCCAGGTATAGATGATAATGCACGTCCATCCCCTTTTTCCCCAGTGCCTCTTCCGCCTTAATTCCATCCTCTATACGTCTCAGGATGTTATCCCTATTTGTCAAAGGAGGGTTTGTGTTGGGCATATCGAAGAAAGTGTCGATGCCGGAGAGGAAACCGGACTCCATACCATGGAGAATGGTCTCCTTTTCCCTTTCATTCCAATCTCTCAAATGGACATGGGGATCTATCATATGGCGCCTTCCTTCTCCAAGAAGGCAAGGGACATGAAGGTTCCCCATTGGCACTCCAGGTGGCCGCCGCAGGAACACTCTCCGCAGAGTCCGATGCCACACATGGTGTTTCTCTCCATACTCAACATAATCCTCTCTGTAGGTATTCCCTTATCCTTCAGGATTGAGGACGCTATCTTCATAAAGATCTCTGGCCCGATGATATAGTAGGCGCCGTCAATTCCTGTCTTCTCTATTTCTTCTGGTAGGAGAGAGAGTACTCTTCCCGGCTGTCCATTGTCGCTTGTAGCTTTGTATGAGCCAAAACCGGAGAGTTCCTTGTCCAGTATACCCTTGTCTCCTTTGACGCTGGTTCCGACGAGAAATGACATCTCTGTGCCTTCCTTCTGAAGTTCCACAGCCAAAGGAAAGGCCACCGCTTCTCCCGTGCCACCACAAATGATCAAGGCCTTCTTTGCCTTTGGTGTCTTTACTTCAGCGCCATATGGCCCACGGATATATATTTTGTCCCCTTTGGAAAGGGAAGAGAAAATATAGGAAGTGAAGGCTCCTCTCTTTTTGATAATAAAGGTAAGAGGGGAAGTCTTTGCCAAGGAGAAGGGCTTTTCGCCGACACCTGGAAGCCAAAGGAACACAAATTCCCCTGCCTTGAAGTCTTTGACTTCACCGCTGAGGGTAAGAAGTAGGGTGTCCTCGGAGTGGAAAGATATATCTTCCACAACATGCTCCCTATACTCCATCTGCCTTTCATCCGATACATATTTCTTTGAGGAGAAATCGCACACTCTTCCATCCAATAGGTCTTGGGCTCCTTTTTTCAGTGCAGAGAAAAAGAGTGGCCATTGGGGCTGCCTTACGTGTCCTAGTACACTTCCGATTCCCACTGCGTCGGCACCGGCTTCTATGAGCTCGAAGCACTCTTTTTCACTCCAGACACCACCCATACCGATGATAGGAATGCTATCAGGAATGTATCTTCTTATTTCCTTAATGGCTTCCAAGGCCTTGGAATACACCCATCTGCCGCTTTTTCCTCCCTTTCCACCCAGTGCGTTCTGAAGGATGGGAGTATTACTTACAGGATCTATGTGCAGGTCCGGGCCCACTGTGTTTATGGCGGTAATACCATCGGCACCCATATCCACCACTCTTTTTGCTATTTCCCCGATGTTATCTACATTGGGAGTAAGCTTGATGAACAACAGGGACTTCCTGTCTTTTGTGGCATTGTGGATTTTTTCCACATACTCGCCTGCAATGTCTATATCGACGCCGATGGAGGCTCCGAAGCCTTTCTTTGCATGAGGGCATGAGAAGTTCAGCTCAACACTATCCGCCACATCATCAAAGGCTTTTACCAGGGTAATGAAGTCCTGGGGGTTATCGGCAGAAAGGGAGACGTTGAGCCACTTGTCAAAGCCTGAGGCCTTCAACTGGACCAACTCAGGAAGAGTCTTTTCCATTCCCGGGTTCCTCAAGCCTACGGAGTTTCCGAAGTCTCCGCTCTTTGTTTCGCAGATCACAGGTTCCCTGTTGCCTGGGTTTGGCCTTACCTGAAAGCTTTTGGTGGTGTAAATATCCAGGTCCTCAACGTTTTTGTTGAACCAGGAGATAAGCTCTGTCTTTGTCGTGGCTACGCCACTGACGGAGGAAAGATATACTTTCCTCTCTATGTGGCCCATAGGAAAGCTCTTTTTCAAAAGGCACACTCCTTTGCAAACTTTTCAATTGCAGACATGCAGACTCCTTTCCAATCTGAAGGAGCCTTCTCCTTCTTCTTTGCCCATGGATGGGTGAGGGCTGAAGAAGAGTTGATTCTTGCAAGAAATAGTGGATATCCCACTCTCTTCATAATGGAAATGACTTCTTCTGCGCTTCCTCCCTGGCTTCCTACTCCTGGAATAAGAAGAGGAATCTCTTTCTTGCTGTAGAAAGAAGCAAGATCCTCAAACTCCTTGAGGTTTGTGGCTCCGACTACAGCCCCGATTCCTCCGGAGTATTCTTCGTTCCATTTTGCAATGGTTTCAGCTACTGTCATGTATAATGGCTTTCCATCTTCCATGGCCTTGTTCTGGAGATCCTTGCCCCCTGGGTTACTGGTCCTGTTGAGGATATATACTCCCTTTTCTTCGTATCCGACAGCAAAAGGGGAGATGGAGTCGTGTCCCATATAAGGGGAGACTGTAACA
>JALFRH010000204.1 GCA_022785155.1 Spirochaetales bacterium | reverse complement strand
AAAGAACACCCAAAAGCCAGGAGCCTAGGAACCAAGCGATGTCGAAAGCTGTTTCATATACCCCGGAACCTGTGCTTCTTATTTTTATGGAACAAAAAAGCCACAATCCGCCCCTTTTCAGGAACAAAGGCCAATATAGGTATGGATAATACTTGAAGAGCATACCCTATGGTCCGACACCTGCCGCTTTTATCTGTACCCATATATTCCTCAAGGCGACACTATACAGCACATACCTTTCAGATTTGCCTTTGAGAAATCAACTGACTATATTCATATTGGAGGCGAAATATGTGTACAGCCACTACTATCAGAAACAAAGACTTCTATTTTGGAAGAAACCTTGATTTGGGTGCAGAGCATGGGGAAAAGGTTCTGGTGATCCCAAGAGCCCTCCCCCTCTCCTTCAGATATACTCCAGACTTGGATCATCATGAAGCCATGATTGGAATGGGTGTATACATCCAAGGTTTTCCTCTCTTCTATGATGGGGCAAATGAATCGGGGCTGGCGATTGCAGGGCTGAACTTTCCAGGAAACGCAGTATATGGAAAGCCTGAGGAAGGAAAGACCAACATTCCATCCTTCGAGTTCATTCCATGGCTCCTTACCCATGCAACAAGCGTCCAGGAAGTAAGACAAATACTAGAGAACGCTGTGATTACAGATGATGCCTTCGCACCTGGTTTCCCTGTCTCCACACTTCACTGGATGGTTTCAGATAAATATGAATCCATTGTAGTGGAACCTACCAAAACAGGCCTGCACATCTACTCCAATCCGGCGGAGGTATTGACCAATAATCCGGAGTTCCCCATCCATCTATTCTCCCTCAACAACTATACCCGCCTCTCTCCCCGTGACGAGAAGCCGACTTTCGGCATAGATATGGACTACGATATTTATTGCAAAGGTCTTGGAGGATTGGGCCTCCCTGGAGACTTATCGAGTATATCAAGGTTTGTGAAGGCAGCCTTTACAAGAGCCAACAGCGTCTCAGGTGAAAGCGAAAAGGAGAATGTATCACAGTTTTTCCATATTCTTGGATCTGTAGACCAGCAGAGAGGAGCTGTAATCTATGGAGACGACAACTATGAAATCACAGTATATGCAGCCTGCATCAACGCCTCCAAAGGTATCTATTACTATCATACATATGACAACGCAAGAATAACCAAGATAGATATGTATAAAGAGGATCTGGACAAGGCGGGACCATCCATATTCCCTCTCAGGACAGAAGAAGACTTCTTTGAAGAAAACTGACTTGGATTGTAAAGTCTTAATAGAAAAATGACCTATAAGGAAGAAAACCTTATAGGCCATTTCATTAATAGAAACAAATTAGAAAAGATTCTTCCAGTCCACATCCAATGGATTTACGCTTACCCCAAGCGTCAGCTTGTATGCACTCTTATTGTGCGTAATATCCTGCTGCCACTGGAGGCCTCCATTGACCTTGAAGGACTCTTGGAGATAATAGCCTAAGGCTGCATCGAGAATGAGGACACTTGTCTTTTCTCCCGCAAGAGCCAACAGGTTATCCATATGGCTGTCGATTGCACTTCTATCACCATATTTACTCTCGATTCCATACTGTCCTCTTGTAAGGTATTCCAGCGACAAGGAAGCTTCATAAGGGGCATCTGTATATTCTCCATAGAGCCTGAAGAGGCAGGAATCAGGACCATACTTAAAACCAAGATAGTATGCGTCCCTGTCATAAACATAGCCTTCTCCGACAAGTGAAACGAACTGGAACGGAATGGTAAACTTACCCGCTCCGTTGAACTTTTCATTCCTGTTATACATCAATGGAGACAGATAATACCACTCGGCACCAATGTTAAGACCGTTTTCAACCTTGAAGGTATCTTCCTTAAGAGTGTAATCCCTTCTGTCGAAGCGGGCATCTCCGATTCCTTCTCCGTCCATTACATGGTACTCGAATCCTGCACTGAAGCCCATGGCCATTGGTTTGGCGCTGCCAGTTTCATGAGGAAGATCGAAATCATCCATGGCAAAGCCGCCCCATGCCCTTACTGAGCCTACCTTTCCTTCCAACACAAGGTGCAGGAATACATTGCTGTAATCATCCTGGTTACTGTCATGCCAAATAATAAGAGGAGAAGCATCCAAAAAGTTGGGATATTTTCCATATACGTTGTTCAGCTCTCTGTCCAAGGTCTATTGGTGTTTGGGGAAGCAAGACAAGAAAGGGCATATAGAGCATCCATTTCTGCATAAAGTGGTGAATCCCTTTCAATAAAACGAGCATCGATCGATGCAAAAGCAGATGAAACCGTTATAAGAAAAAGAATAACCAATAGTAGCTTCTTCATAGCTCTAGTCTATCAGAAATATTTGATTTGGGTGAAAAACATAGAACAAAATGCTTATTATATTCCACATTTTCTATGAAAAAAATAGGGAAGGAACCCCATTGTCCCTTCCCATATTTATGTCTCTATTAAACCACTAATTATTCCAATTAGGTCTTTCTGTGCGGCCTCCTTCCATTTCAAAAGGCATTGCGCCGCCCTTCATACCGCCCCCCATAGAATAGTGGTTACCGGAAGCCACAGATTGAGCAATGGAGGAATAGGAGACAACACCATCTTTATAGGTGACACTTCCCAATCCCAGGCCATTGAAGTTTCCTTCGCTTTCAATGGAGGCACCTGAAATGACGCTATAGGTCTTTCC
>JALFRH010000197.1 GCA_022785155.1 Spirochaetales bacterium | reverse complement strand
TATTCAGACTCTTTTTCCATCGATGAATGTAGACTCGACATTTCCATTGGAATCTACAATGTTGAAGTCACCATGGAAGCCTACTGCGATTTTTCCATATTTCTTGCCGAATCCCAGCATCTTCGCCTGGTTAGGGCCTGTTGGAGGAACAGCATCGGCCATACTCTCTCCAGAGAAGGCCATTATGTTTCTGAAGGCCCTGTCCAAGGTCAAGGTGCTTCCTGCCCTTACAGGAGCATCCCTAAGAAGAGCGTCTCCGTTTTTAACCACAACATGGTTTATTCCCAGCATATACTCTCCGTCAGGCATTCCTGCAGCGCTAATGGAATCTGATACAGCCAACAGCTTTTCCGGTCCCTTCACCTTCATATACATCTTCACTGTGTCTTTATGAAGGTGCAGACCATCGCAGATCATCTCACACATTACATCCTCAGCCATCGCTGCACCGAAGATGGCAGGTTGATGCTGATGGAATAATCTCATTGCATTTCCTGTGTGTGTAATGGAAACGGCACCGGCTTCAATGCATTTGAGGGCTTCTTCATAAGTGGCATCGGAGTGGCCTAAGGCAAAGGCAATGGATTTATGGAAGGTTTTTACAACTTCATAGTTTCCCTCCACTTCCGGTGCCAGTGTCATCATTCTGATGTTGTTTTTTGAAGCATCCACATACTTTTTCAAGAGAGCTACGTTTCCCTTGATTATTAGATGTGGCGGCATGGCTCCTGCATATTTAGGAGACAAGAATGGCCCCTCAAGATGGATTCCCATAAGTTTAGCCCCGGAGAGAGGATTCTCGATAGCATCCAAAGCTCTCTTTATGGCCTCTATGGTTCTTTCTTCATCATCAGTAAGAATAGAGCAGAGCCATCTTGTGACTCCATGAGAAGCAAGGAAGGCGGAGATTTTCTCAAAACCTTCCCTGTCTGCAGCATTTACATCGACGCACATAGCTCCGTGGGTGTGTATATCCCAAAAACCTGGAATAATGAATTTGCCTTCTGCATCATATACTTCATCCGCCTCTCCTTTTTTTGAGAAGAGGCCATCCTTGATATAGATATCTTTCCTGACAAATCTACCGGATGAGAATACTTTGCCGTTCTTTACCAGAATCATTATTCCACCGCCTTTTCTGCAGCTACGTCGTTTACAAGGATTGTAGCATCCGGATGGTTCTGTAATAGAGTAACAGGGAATGATGCTGATACCTCACCGCAGCAGGCTCTTCTTACTACAGCTCTATGCCATGGTCTGAAGACGCCGAGTATGATTTTCCTTGCTGATAGTATTTCCTTCATTCCGACTGTGCTTGCATATCTTGGCATATCCTCGATTGCTCCGCCAAGATCTCCTATGGCATTGGATGTTACAGTCTCTCTTGAGATTTCCAAGGTTCTTGTAGGAAGGGCGGAAAACTCCTCGGGAGATAGGGTAGGGTCAGCTTCATTGAAAGCGACGTGGCCGTTGATTCCAATTCCTCCGAAACAAATGTCTGGGCCACCAAGCTTCTCCAGTGTCTCTGTGTATGCTTTTCTTCCTTCAGGAACAGGGAAGAAACGATGGCTTTCCGGTATATTCAACTCCTCATCTATCTTAGAATAGACTGTATTCTTCATAAAAAGACGGAAGGAAAGCCTATCATTTTCATCAATGCATGTATTTTCATCAACCATGTATTCATCCATATTGAAGAAATAGACATTCTTCAATGAAATTCTCTCTTTGTTTACTCTTTCGACGAAGAATGGGTACTGTCCAACTGGTCCTACAGGAACGATGAATACTGTATTCTTTCCTTCTTTGTTGTGTTCGACGATAGTATCTGCCATGATATCTGCCATAAGGCGGAACACTTCTTCTGAAGAGCTCTTTGCGAATACCGGGATCTTGGATTCCTTTGCAAGTTCTTCCATAGAATAGCTGTAATAGTCGTGCATTTTCTTTCTCCTTACTTTATTAATGCGAAACAATCCTTATGTTATTTCCTGTGTCTCCACAAGAACTTCTCTCTTTTCTTCTGCAGCTTTTTCTGCTGCAGCCAATACCTTCGAGACGTAGAGTGCATCTTCTATTGTAGGGTATCCGACATCCTTGTTCTGGATACCATCGATAAATGTGCCTATTTCCCCAATAAATGGATCATCTCCATTTCCATACCAGGTCTCTTGTCTCTGAGTATATCCTCCTGTCCTTTTCTTTTCCCAGAATGTGACGTATCCCTTGTCCCTGAGGGAAAACTCCACCATTCCTCCTTCTCCCGATGCAATGAGCCTTAGACTGTCCATTCCCACTCTTGAAACTGTAAATGTGCCAAGAGTTCCAGGGGCACTGCAGATTATGGAGGCCATGTCATCATTCTCGACTCTTTCTCCCTTTCTCTCTTTTATCACAGTATCCATCATAGCTGTGACTGCTTCATATTTTCGTCCTGTTAGAAATAGGGACAAATCCAAAAGATGACTGCCGAAGTCGCATAAAGCTCCGCTTCCAGAGAGTTCTCTCTTCATTCTCCATTCAACGCCGATTCCTGGATCCGCCAGCCTTTTTCCACCTGTATATGCAGTAAGGGAGAATACTTCCCCCATTTCTTTAAAGTATTCTTTCGCCTTCTTTACTACAGGTGAGAAACGATTGGTGAAACCTACCATCTTTATTCCCGGGTATCTATTTGCAGCCTCCTGTATTTCCCTACACTCTTTTAGTGTCACTCCAAGGGGCTTTTCCAATAGAACATGCTTTTCCCTTTCCATGGCTTTTATTGCCAGAGAAGCGTGTGAAGAATTAGGAGTGCAGATTATTACGGCGTCAACTTTATCAAGTAGCTCTTCGTAGCTATGGGCGGCAACGGCATCAAGGCCATGGCGCCTTACCCACGCTTCTGCTGTATCCATGTTGCGGTTGTATACACAAGATACCGCACCTCTTCCATCCTCCAGTATGCCTTTGAGATGCCTCTCTGCTATGGATACTGTATTCCCTGTCCCCACAATTCCTATTCTGATCATAGGCAATCTCCATAGGCAAAGAAAATGGATCCTTGGGCCTCTATCATCATCTTGTCATCTTCCCCAACATAATAGGCTTCCCCTTTGGCCACTTCAATTTCTTCGTCCTCTTTTTTGAGAATAGCTTTTCCCTCTATGGAGAAGATGATTCCATCTTTTATTCTTGGAAGAGTATGTATGCCTTTTTCATATCTTATAAGAGAGAAGGGCGCTTCTTTATAAGAATAACTGAAGGCGCCTTCCTCCGTTTCCATTGCTTCTAAAAAAAGGGAAGGGGTGGAGTCCAGGTAGGCTATCTTCAGGAACTCTCTTTCATCTACATGGCGTTTTGTGAGGCCGAGGCGTGTCATATTGTCTGAAGAAGACATTAACTCCAGACAGTTTCCCCTGCAATAAGCATGGACTATACCAGGCTTGATGAACAGGGACTCGTTGGCCTTCAAATTCACTACATTCATCAATAGGGGAGAGATACACCAGATATCATCACGATAAAGCGATAGACATAGGGCACATAGTTCCCTTGGTCCAAGTGTGAAAGAGAGTGGGGGAGTATTTCCTGTTTTCTCTTCCAACTGGGAAAGTATCTTTCTTGATTCTTCTGTGGAAAGATTACTTATGGTTTCAAGTACTTCCTTTATAGACGACGAATCTTTTATTTTCCCAAATAGTTCAGGAACAAAGGAAGAAAGGTTATCTTTGATTCTTTCCAGAGGCAGAAAGCCATACAAAGCTGTGAAATCCGAAAGGGCAATGACAACTTCTGTTTTTTCAGAGTCATCAGGATAGTTTCTTTCCTCGTCATCCAGTGAAAGGAGACTCTCCTTCAAGTATCCTTCTTGTGCCTGGCTTTTTGAAGGATGGCACTGGATGGCCAGGGGAGTGGAAATGGCCAGCACTTTGAACAAAAAGGATAGTCTATGACCGATTTTTTCGGACAATAGTATTCCGTCCTCTGTTTTGGCTTCCCCGAGAAAATGAGTTCCAAGCCAATACTCCGCCAAAGGGCCATGAGACTCAATGGATAGAAGGGACTTGATATAATCCCTGCTACCCCAAGCATAGTTCTTTATGGCTCCAGTTATTGAAAAACAGCTCATTTCCACTCCCATTTAACAAAATGAGGACCGCATGACAACGGTCCCCATTACAATCAGTTCCAAACTCAGATGTTCTGGAGAGCCTTGACGATGAATGTATCGTTGAAGGAATCTTCAAATGACTTTGGAGTTGTTCCCTCTGGAACTGCACCCTTCTTGAGATTGTAGAGAGCCTGGAGATAAGCATATCCCTTACCAGACTTTGTTCCGAAGAGTTCCTTGTATCCTTCACCAGAGAAGACGATGAGGTTGTTGGAGTCGCAGGAGCCAGCTGGGAGCTGAGCAAGATTGTCTGCAGAAACCATGGATTCCTCAATGTGATCATATCTGTAGATAGCTGCTTCCAAGAGTGCATCGACAAAGCGCTGAGCAACATCCGGGTTCTCGGAAATCCACTTGTTGGAAGCTACCCATGTAGATGGGGAGACATACTTTGCGTCGAGGGCAGAGTTGTCGCAGATGAATTCGACATCTTCAATCTTGAGAGCTGTTGTTGTGGAAGGAGCATAAGCAGCTGCAATCTGGACTGCAGAAGCATCCTTTGTAGCCATACCTGCAGGAATGTTGGAGTTGTCATAGTTTACAACCTGAACTCTGTTTGCAGGATTGTTGTTTGCTGGTGTGAGACCTGCTGTGTAGCTGGCATCTTCGCAGAAGAGCCAAAGCTGCTGGTCAGCTGGCTTACCCTGGTTGATTGTGTCTACAAGCTGGATGAACCATGAACCAGGAGTAGCACCTGTCTGGAGGTAGACTGTCTTGCCATGGAGACCTTCGAAGATTTCGTCGTTGTCATACTTGCCGTTTCCGTTTGCATCATTGAAGATTCCCTTCTTAGCAATGAGGTTTTCAGCGTTTGAAAGACAATCGAGGAAGATGAAGCTAAGTTGGTTACCTGTGGAATCGATAGGGTTCCATGCAACACCTGCTCCGATGTATCCTACATCAAGAGTTCTCTCGTCTGCTCTCATTGCAGCCATTTCAGGAACACCACCTGTGACTACAGTAATTTCAGCCTTGATTCCATGCTTCTCGAAGATCTTCTGATCCTGTGCTGTAGCTACGAGGGAAGCTCCACCTTCGTTGCTGTGAATGGCAATGCGAACCTTGTCCAGTGTTGCGCTTGCAGCTTTTTCTTCTGTTCCCTGAGCGAATACGCTGAAAAGGCAGCAGATAACCATAATGGCTACAATAATTCTCTTCATACTATTTTCTCCTTATAGTAGTCTAATAATTTATTTTCTGACTTCAAGATACATCTTGTAGACAGTATCCCAAACGTAATTCCTGGTCTTCTCGAACTGAGGATCCAGTTTTGTTGCCTGTGTTCTTGGATAAGGAATATTTGTGTTGTCGATGACTTCCTTGATCTGACCAGGGCGAGCACTCATAATGACAATCTTTGTGGAGAGGAGAACAGCTTCATCGACATCGTGGGTGATGAAGAATACTGTCTTTCTCTTATTTTCCCATGTAAGAAGAAGTTCTTCCTGGAGCTGAGCTCTTGTCTGGGCATCGAGGGCACCGAAAGGCTCATCCATAAGGATTACTTCAGGATCGACGGCATATCCACGGGCAATGGCGACTCTCTGCTTCATACCGCCGGACAATTCCTTAGGATAGGAGTTTTCGAAACCTGTAAGGTTTACCTGCTTGATATATTCCTGGGCAATCTTCTCTTTCTCTTCTTCCGTATACTTTGTTCCATCTGGCTTTTTCAGGAACTTCATTCCATACTTGATGTTCTTCTTTACTGTCATCCAAGGGAAGAGTGCATACTGCTGGAAGATGACGCCTCTGTTAGGGCCTGGTCCTATGACATCTGCACCATCCATCTTTACAGAACCGCTGTCATACTGTTCAAGGCCTGCAATGATATTAAGAAGTGTCGTCTTACCACAACCTGAAGGTCCTACTACACATACAAACTCATTTTCGTTTATGTCAAGGTTGACGCCGTTGAGAGCGATGACATCGTTTCCTTTTTTCACTTTATAGACTTTGCGTACGTCTTTGATTTCAATTAATGGTTTTGCCATGATGTTTCTCCCTTATTTCCAACCTGTCAACTTCTTTTCAAGCCAGAGCAATACTCTGTCGAGAATGAATCCGATGATACCGATGGTACAGATACCAAGAAGAACGATGGACTGGTTCATGAACTGCTGGGCACCCTGGATTCTTGCACCCAGACCATAGATGGTTCCTGTCATTTCAGCTGCAATGAGAGTTGTAAGGGCAGTTGATATTCCAAGTCTTGCTGCAACAAGGATAAATGGGAAGGAAGCAGGAATCATGATATCGCAGAAAAGGTTGAAGTCCTTTGCTCCGAAGGTATAGGCTGCCTTCACAAGGGTAAGATCGACTTCCTTGATTCCCTGGGATATAGTTACAACCATTACCAAGAAGGATGTAATGAAAATGATTGTATACTTTGACTTTTCAGAGAGACCCATAGCCAAGACTACGAGAGGAATCAAAGCAATAGGTGGGATTGACTTGAAGAACTGGATCCATGGCTCGACACCCTTTCTGAACTTCGGATACCATCCCATAAGGAATGCGATAGGAATAGCGCAGATAAAAGCGATTCCAAATCCAACTCCAACTCTCTGAAGAGAGACTGAGATATCTTTCCAGTATCTACCACCGGCTTTTGCTTCAGCAACTCCGGCCAATACCACTTCCCAAGGAGTGGAAAGGAAAGTGTGGACAGATGGAATGCTGGCTATAAGATGCCAGATTAAGAATCCACCAATAATCGAGCAGACTGTAATAATAGTCTGTGTGGTTTTGTTACCCTCGGAGAAATCCTTCAACTTTCGTTGTTTGATTTCTTTCTTGTTTTCAAGTTCTGCCATACGACCACCTTTATCGTTTTAATGGTAAAATCTTTGAGGGGATTCTCCCTTCAAATGAATTTAATTAAACCATTTAATTTATTGTCGTATAGGTTTTCTCTCCCGTCAAGAAAAAAGAAATAATAGATAATCTACCTATAAAATAAAGAGATATCATGAAAAAAATTCATTTCTTCATTTTCTTTGGCTTCAAATGATGCCATTAAGAGACAAAAAAGGATGAAAGATTATTGGAAACATGGGAGTGCCGATGTGCAAATGAAGATAAAAAAAGAGTCAGATCTGATCAAATCAAATCTGACTCTTCATATGTTTGCCTATAGCTTCTGATACAAAGAAACAAAATCGGGAGCAGGTGAAACGGAACTCCGGACCATGCAACAAAACTCGGAAAGGCGGTCACAAATTGATTGTAGGAAATAAGAATTAACGGATAGAAAGAATGTATTGTTGTAAAAACACTAACATTTTATTATAATGTTCATGATAAAGGTACAGCATCATGGACAAGGAAGGAGTTCTGCTGGTAGCAGAAAAAAACAATGGATATCTCCATTCCAAGCTTATGAAGGAACAAGATATTCCTTCTGTATACATTTCACGTCTGGCAAAGGAAAAGAAGCTGGAGAAAGTATACAAAGGCATCTATACCATGCCTGATACTCCACTGGATGTGTATTACATCTACAGTCTCAAATATCCAAACATCATCTATTCCGGCGAGAGCGCTCTATTTCTGAATGACCTTTCCTCCAAGCAATCTGTGAAAATGGAGATTACACTTCCTTATGGAGTGAATGTCCCAGAGATTCCTGATGCCAAGATCATTGTGACTAGGAAAAAGACGGCTAGACTTGGAGTCACTGTTGTTGAAACATCCTTTGGTAATCCAGTCAAAGCCTATGGAAAGGAAAGAGTTGTGTGCGATCTCTTTGTCCGTCCTGAACACTATGATGCAGAGGATCGGATTTTTGCCATCAAAGAATATGCCAGACACTATCTTGATGTAGAGAACCTTTATCAATATGCAAAAGAACTGGGAGTCTACGAGGAAGTGAAGAACGTGTTTGAGGTCATCTCATGGAACTAGGAAAGACGAAAGCGAAAATCGAAAGATATGCCAAGGAAAACAATGTTGATGTCCAGGTCGCATGGGAAGTTTCTTCTTTGATGAATTTCTTCATAGGATTTCCTTGAGTGATTACAAGGACAAATATGTTTTCAAAGGCGGTTTCTATCTGCAAAAGGTCCTTGGAGTCAGTACTCGGAGTACAATGGACTTGGACTTCAAGTATTCCTGTGTAGAGATGTCTGACAAGATTCTCCTAAAGGAAATCAATGAAATCTGTGGTTTGAATCAGACAAGCAATATTGTGTTTTCATGCCTTGGTATCGAAGATATTAGCGCAGAAATGAAATACTCTGGTAAAACCGTCAGGATTGAAGTCCATTTCTTCAACGTGCGCAAGCGTTTTTCTATTGATGTTGCAATTGGCGACATGGTTACGCCTGAACCTGGGTACTTTGAATTTGAAACTCCATTTCTCATGGAACGTTTTACAGTCCTCTCATATTCCATTGAGACAATCATCGCAGAAAAATTCGAGACTTTGGTCTCCAGAGGAGTCAACAATTCCAGATCCAAAGATCTTTTTGACCTGTATTTGCTTGAGCATCATGGATATGACAAAGCCTTGCTCAACAGTGCGATGATAAATACTTTTTTTCACCGAGGAACTTCCTTGGACAAATCCTATGTGGAAGATTTGTTGCATAGAGTGTTTGCATTTTTCCGCATCAGAGAACTCTACGAAAATTATTCGAGGAAAAATAAGTTTGCTTCTGGCGTTACCTTTGAGATGTGTCAGGAAAGCATCTTTCGGATTTTTTCAGACATTGATTATCAGAAACCTATCTCTGTTGGTGACTATGGCGTGGAACTCCATTTAGTACGCCATGGCCAAGATGACAGGGATAAGCTTGGCGGTTGGTCTGATAATCACCTGACAGAATTTGGTGTTGAGCAAGTTCAGCAATTGTCCAAGCAATTGGATACTGATTATGACATGTTGGTTGCCAGTGATTTGGCTAGGGCAAGAGAATCTGCATCAATCATCGGCAGTGTTCTTGGAAAAGAGTTCATTTATGATGAGGCTTTCCATGAAACGAACAATGGTGATTTGAGAAATCTGACGGTTTCTGAATTCAGGGAGAGATATCCGTGATATGGTCCCCAAAAAGGTAACACTTTTGTGTACCAGTGAATCACTCTAGGTAACACATTTTATATGACTGATTCTGAATAGGTAACACATACTTTAGACCTGGTTCCATTCAGGTAACAGCTACTGTATATCTCTCCT
>JALFRH010000013.1 GCA_022785155.1 Spirochaetales bacterium | reverse complement strand
GTATCCCTTTCTGATGCCTTAAGCTCCGACAACTCCCTGTCATATCCTGCCAGCACTTCTGCAGATGAGTCCGAGCCAAGTGCAATGAGTTTTTTTATCGATGCATCGATTTCCGCCTTAAGATCCTCTGACTTAAGCTCCGCATCCTTCTTTTCCCGGCTCTTTGTCCTTATTTCCGTTTCCGCAGCTGCCGCAGAGCTTTCCACATACCACCTGTACTCTCCCACGCCTTTCTTTTGTGCAGTGGATTTATGTTCCAATGCTCTCTGCCACTCCAACCCTAAGGTGTGGATTCGCTCAAGCTTTTCCAACTTCAGGGTGTCTTTTTTAATGTTTATATCGATTTTGAGGAGATTTGAGAATTCTTCATCAAGCTGGGAGAACTCATTCTCTGGGGATTTGTCCTCAAGCATATAGTTTCTGACAAATTCCGTGATGTCACCCAGCACCTTCATACCCACGGTCTGTGAAAAGAGCTTCAATGCATTGTCGGAGCGGAAGCCGAATTTATCCATAAAGTATGTCTTATAGGCAGTAAATGACTCAAAGAGTCTGGACGAGCACTTCTGTGAAAGGACCTTCCTCCACTTTCCGTCTGGAGCAAGCCTCACTCCTTCCTTTGTGAGAACCCTGTCGATTTCCCCCACCGTCAGCTCTCTGTCAGTAATGACGTACTTTGTATCAAGCCTATCCCCTGAGAAATACCTGACTTGAAGTAGGGATACTGCCCTTTCCTCCGATGGATCCTCGAAGATGCCGTTGAGAACTGAGAGCGTAGATTTGTCCCTGAGATAGTTGATCACTCCGTCACCGCTGTTTCCATAGGCACCCCTTACGTAGTTTTCCACATCACGCTCCCTCTTTTTCACAGAGTCTGAAGAGAGGTTGTACCAGCGGAGGTTTGAAGGGATCAAAAGTGTGAGGATTGCATCCACGGCAGTGGTCTTTCCCGTTCCGTTGAAACCGGTCAGGATAGTTGATTTATCGTGAAACTCAAATGTCTTTACGGTACGGTCGAATACTCCCCAGTTGAGAATCTGTAGAGTCTTCAGCCTATAGCCCGACGAGTCATCGGAAAAGAGATTGCTCATTCCTCGTCCTCCTTCCTTTCAGCCTTATCCATGCGGGAGAGCATCTCCCTCATGAAGGTAACATCTATCTTGCTCTTTATAATGGGACTTATCTCAAACTCTGCATCGTCACTGATCCTGGCGGAGGACAAGACTTCCCCTGTCCTGAGATATGTAAGCTGGCATAACTGTCTTATCATCCTGTCTACGTCGTCACCGAACTTCGTCATATCAGCCGCTTCCTCCCGAAATGATCTGACAAGGCCCATAATCTCGCTCTTTCTCAGGATCGGGTACTGTGATTCATTTATAGAAGAAGCGAATTTCTCATACTCCTGTCTCAGAAGCACAAGAAGCATAGACATTGTATATGAGAAGGGAACCTTCCTGATAAGACGGGGAAGATCCTCCGCAGCCTCATCCTCGTTTTCCATTCCTTTCTCAACAGAATCCTTGACCTGCTCAAGGTATGCATATCCATCCTCTTCCTCAGTCACCACATGGAGTCCTATGACACGGAAATAAGCTTCAAGATTTTCCCTGAACCTTATGAGTATGCTCCATGTCTTTCTATCTTCGTTTTCATATACGGGTCCCTTTAGGAGCTTAACCGCAGCCCCTGACCATTCCTGCACACCATTTACCATAGTTCGATAGTTACCTTTGGCAGTGTGACGCCGTAGCGTCTGCCGTTCATCCAGCTGTATTCAATCAGCTGGGTCTCCTCTTCACTGAAGATGACATCTTTTGCCTTGTCCCTTAAGACTGAAATATATGCAACGATCTCCTCAAGGCCTTTTGTCACTGGGAAAGAGTCTGTCAGCTCCTGCAGAGTAAAACTCTTTCCGCCTTTTGCCCTGGCAAAATCCATGACATTATCCCAAAGCGTCTTCTCATCGACACTGAATTCATTTCTCAGCGAGAGTATCGACTGGGCACTGGTTCCTCCCTCATCAAATGCGATTGATGATGATGTCCTGACTTCAGAGCGTGTCTGAAGAGTCCTTGAGAGAGGGAAAGAAAGCGAAGGCTTTAGGTCATCGGTCTCCATGAATTCACCAGATGAGGGAACCATTCCGGAAAGAAGCAGTGAGGCACCCTTTGCCTTAATCTCGCCAAAGAGTTTTTCAAGCCCCTTCCTGTCACTTCTTCCGCTCTGGACCAAAACACGGCTCATCCTCTCCGTAAGCATGTGGTTACGGCTCACTATTCTGCTCCCTGCCGCATATAGAGTCTTTCTTAGCGAAAGGAGGAACGATACATCATAGTCTATACCGTTTTCATGAAGAGAGCTTATGATGTCCTCTCCCAGGTTTGTTATCTCATCCTCACGGCTTTGGGACATGTAGCTCCAGAATCCATCGAAGGATTGGCCCTGCGGCGAGTTGTATAGCTCACGGTGGAGAGAAAGGGAGTAGCTGAGGACCTTTCGGGAGGAAAGATCATCGGAAGCCTGTTTCCTGGCTATTTCCGTCATGATGTCCCTGAAGTTCTCTTCAACCTGGGCGAACTCACCAAGCATATCGCGGCTCCTGCGTCTTAAATCAGTGAGATATTCAGTGACTTTTCTCCTGTCGTAGGTCCTGACGCTTCCCGTCTCCTTTATCTGTGCAATCTCAGCTTCAGCCTCCCTTATCTTCTCCTCAAGCTCTCTGATCCTCTCCTCAGGATTCTCCTTTATGTTCACAGAAAGGTTTCTAAGCTGGGAGAGTATGTAGTTGAAGGAGCTTTCAGTTGTGATCATATCGGCTTCCATGATGCTGTCGAAATATGCAAAGAGTCTGATGATGGAAGGAGATGGCCTTATCATTTCTTCCTTGTTTTGGTTGTAGTAGCGGTATATATAGCGCTTCTTCTCGCTGAACCAATCCTCGGCATATGACCTGACCCTGGAGGAAAGATCCTGAAATACAATGGAAGAGTCATCCAAGGCGAGGTCATCCTCCATTGCCGATTCCTCGCTTACATGCTCAGATAGAAATCCTTCCAGTTTTAAACAGAACTCATCATACGATACTTCCGAGACACTGTCCGTCCTGAATACAGAATAAAGAAAAGCAATTACAAGTGGAGCGGATCTTGCCCTTAAAAGGCGTATACCCGCTTCCTCCGTGATTATCGTCTCAATTCTATCAGGTGCTGCATTTGGCAATTGTTTTGTCTCCGCAGAGACAAGTATATCAGAATGAAAACTGTATGACGAGTATAAATACAGCAAGCATATTCTTCATATTTCATTAGGTGTCACAGGAATTAGTCGACGATACCATTGTCATCTGTCCACAACACTATTTATATTTCAAATCGCCATTTCGGAGAAGTATGAATTTCTCACCATAAATATCATCAAACACTTGGAGCATAGGGATCTGCTTTCGGCTCTCCCGCTTCCAAACACGGAATGTCGTCTGGTTCTGAAGGTTCAAAAAGTCACATAAAGCTACAAAAAATGGCTTAATTATCTCTTTTTCAAATGCCTTGTCTTTTAACAGCTGGAAAACTCCCAAAATACTTAGGCACGATATTGAACCTGGAATCGTATTCAAACTTTGCCTTGCTTTGAAGTCGTCAGAGCAAAACAGGAATACTTTCCCTGGATGCAAAATATCCATCATTTGAATGAGTACATAGGTCTTCTTTTCACCCACTCCATTCTGATGCGGAATCGTTGCATCACAGTTTTCTAATTCTCGCAGGAATACTTCGTCACTAACATCATTCGGCAGTGCCTTTAATGCACTATAGTATTGGCCAAAAAAATTCTGAGAAAATGTGTTGCAGCTGATTTCAAGCATCGTGAGATACATACTACTGGCTCCGCTACCATATACCAGCTTCAGCTCATGCAGTATGTCTCTATCACTGTATAGATGTACTCGCCCAGCTTGAATCAGCCCATTGAGCCACGGTATTGGATTTGGGGTAATATCGTGCTTTGATAGTTCCTCAACAATCATAGAATGGCAAAAGAACTTATATTCCTGAAATGAAATTACTATATCGGCTAATGTATTATGAGCCTCATCTTGAGCCAGATATGACTTATACAAGAAGTCTGTGTCCAACAAAGCATATTTCTTATCCTCTATCATTCCCAGCACCTCACAGATTTTCGATGCTTTTTTTAATGACGTTTATGACTTCCATGTCACTCTGAATCCGTTCCTCTCTAACCGATTCCATTTGTTCAGCCCGTTTGATCTTCTCAAATAAAGTGCCGAATCTATATGGGGTCTTTGGAACCTCAAGCCATCTAGCTGCTCTGTCTGTGAGATCAGCTTGTTTCTTTATCTCTTCCGGAGAAAATGATAAAAACTCCCTTATTTTTCCTCCAGCAAGCACATCTTCCTCAAAAAGTCGAAGCACCAACGCTTTATATGGAATAGCAAATATCTCCATCAGCATCAGTATGTCCTGTAAAGCGATTTCTCCACGTTTAATATCGTAAATACGCATCTGTTCGCTTATTCTATCCGCAGGAGCCAAAAGCAATCCAGCAAAAGCATTTGCTTCCATATCTTCGGTTGCTGTTGCTTCTTCATCTAATGTTGATGAATTCAAGATAGAGCCACATTCTGACAGCTCAGTATCATTTCCTTCAACATAGCGATATATATGAAACAGCTCGTGGGCTACAGCAAATATCTGCTTTGCAAGCGGAATCGCTGCATTCACAAAGACAAATAATCGATTCTCTCTAATGAAAGTACACGCACACAATTCCTGATCGGCAACTGGATATCTAAGCAGTTCAAATGGTATTCCATGCTTTCTTGTATAGTTTTCGACGATATGAAAAATATCATCCTGAATGATATTATTGCCATTGTACACAGCGTTAAATTGAGTTGCACAAGTTGCAATTTCGTTATATCTGGCCTTATCTTTTAAGAAAAGGATACTCTCAACCGCCTGACCCATATTATGCCTCCCACGGTTGCATCATCTTCTCTGCATTTTCATTTGCCTTTGCATAAAAACAGATTAGATTTGCAAGCTGATCTGCGATTTCCAGCCCTTTCTTAGCAGAGGGCGAATCCACCTTGCCCATAAAAGCCCGAACAACATTTACTTCTCTGACCTCCTTAGGCATTTTGACAAGTTCCTCCATGGGAATCTTGAAAAAGACCGCAATCTCTTGAAGTTCTGCTGCATTGATTGTTCGGGAGCCGCCCAGCATATTACTCATAACCTGCTTAGAAATCCCCAGATGATTTGCGAGATCAATCTGCCTTTTCCCGTTTTTCTTTAGATTGTTCATAATATTACTGCTGATTACTTCGTTCATGTTGAGCATATCGTCTCCCTCCAACTAAAGTATGTGTCGTTTCATTTATAGTATAAAAAAATCGGAGTCCCAAAGTAAATATTTCATTAACTACACATATATATTTAATAACAATAAGTCAAATTATCGTTTACTCAGTAAACGCAAAAATACTTCTAATAGTCTACAATTCTGCCTCTTGTCATGCCTCATTATCTTTCAAAGCAGAGGAACGCATTATATATTCTTCTCATTAATTTATACCTCATCCCTGCTTTTTAACTCTTTCTTCATTCCTAGTTTAAGAATGGAGGTGTCTTTAATATATAAAGCATTCTTGACAATATAGTTTTTTGAAGGTCTTGTAAAATAAAAGCTCAAAGCCAAATGAGGTTATTTAGCTCATAAAAGGGGAAATAAGGGAATGAGTGATAGGAATGCATCTGCTTCTCTTCCTTTGTGTACTTTGCCAAAACCCTTTTCCTCCTTAAGAAAAAAGTCTAGGATTTTGTCCGCAGTCCCTTTGGGAGTCAGAAAGAAACAACCAACCTGAGTCAGTCTCAACCAAAGTCAAAAGAAAAGAACCAAACCTACCAAGTTTTTGTCCTTTGTTATCTGAGCTTCATGGCTCTAGAAAATTATCTTTCCTACCACTAGATACATAGTTGTAAATACATAATTTGTCAAATCATATTTTGACAAATTATAATTTGACATTTATAATATTTTCATGGAAAAGTTTATAGGAAGAGAAAAAGAACTGAGAGAATTAGAGATTAGGTTCAGCTCTGATGCTTTTGAATTCATTGTAATTTATGGACGCAGAAGGGTTGGTAAGACCATGCTCATAGAGCAAAGCATCAATAATAGAAGATGTATTTTTCTCCAAGGCACATCAAATTTAAAATACAATCTTGAAGAACTATCTAATCAGGTTTTTTCTCTGTATCCAGAGTATCAAGGACTGATAAAATTCAATAGCTATCAGGATTTTTTTAGATTCCTTTCTATGAAAACAAAGGACGAGAGTCTTATTGTTGTTTTCGATGAAATTTCCTATATTGCCCAAGCTGATCCATCCTTTTTGGAGATACTTCAGAGTTTTATTGATCATGATTTTAAGAAATGTAAGCTCAAGCTGATTTTATCAAGCTCCTCTGTTCACTTCATGGAAAGTAATGTAATGGGACCACAGAGCCCTCTTTTTGGCAGAAGAACCCTTTCCTTAAGGGTGAAACCTTTTCGTATTAATGAAAGTGGACGTTTCCTCTCGTCTTGGTCAATGGACGATAAAGCTTCTGCCCACGTTTTAACTGGGGGTATTCCCTTTTATTTGAAATTATTATCTTCATATAAGAATCTTGAAAGCGCTCTTAATGATTTATTCTTCACTCCTACGGGCTTTTTATATAACGAAGAGAGAGTACTTTTTAATAGTTCTGTTAGAGCTTTAAATAACTATGAAATGGTTTTATCAACAATGGCAGGAGGTGCTAACAGAACAGGAGATATAGCAAACAAGGTTGGGCTTGATAAAGCAAATGTAAGTAGTATTATTCAAAATCTTTGCATGATGGGTATAGTTGAAGAAGTTTACTCTATTGCTCCAAAACTCAAGAAAATTGGGTGGCATATCTCTGACGGGTACTTCGCTTTCTATTTTAGATTTATTTATCCTTACCGTAACCTTATAGAAAGAAACCAAGGGACAATTGTCTTAAACCACACATATGAAAACCTAAATACTTTTATTGGGCGAAGAATTGAGCCTGACTTTATTGATTACGTCCTAGGAAACACTCTATTTGCTCCAGAGCGATATGGCTTCTCTGAGTTTCCTAACCCTATTAATAAGCAAAATGAAGAGATAGACCTAGTTGCAATAGATAGAAAAGGAAGATATCTCTTTGGAGAGTGTAAGTGGAGGAACCAGAAGGTAGGAGAGGATGTACTTACCTCATTAGCAAGAAAGGCTTCTCTTCTTTCTTCTTCTGTATATGGTTTATATGTATGCTCAAAATCTGGTTTCACAGATGAAGCCCTTGAAATGGCAAAGCATAATAATAAATTTCATCTAATTAACGGCGATAAACTACTGGAGAGTTAAGTGTTAGAAGTAGGTCTTATACTTACACCTTGTTATTAATCCAACTGATCAAGAGTATGTTTATGTTAGACGAATAGAATGATTCTTGATATAGAATAAAACAATACTCTTTACCCAACAACTGATTTAATACATATACTTTCCAGAATTGTCGTCTAAATCTCTTAGAGACAAACACAAAGAAAAAGCCCTTTGGACATTGGCGTTTTAACTTTTTATAAACCATTCTTTTTAACATTATATCTTATAAAGAAATACAGGGGATATATGGTAATATTTCAATTCAAATCCCCACATAAAATGGTAAAATTTCAACATGTTTTCAAACAAAAGTTACGTTATTTCAACAAAAATATGTTTTTATTCCCTTCCATTCACAGGTCAAATCATCCTTCGAAAGAGTATCATAGACACAGAC
>JALFRH010000257.1 GCA_022785155.1 Spirochaetales bacterium | reverse complement strand
CGAAAGCATCTTCGCCTGTAAGGTTGAAGAGAGCCTTATACACATCGTCAATGGAATCGAAGCTGAAAGAAATGGTTCCTGCCACCTTGATCTTTTCATCTTCCTCGTCGTTTTCGTAGTATTCGTAGTCGAAGGTGGATACAAAGCCTTTGTCGTCCAATTTGAAAGTGTAAGAACCGGTAGCAGTTGCATCCTTTCCAAAGTCCCCGTTTTCAATCGCCTGTTTTTTTCCGTCGATGATGGTCTTCAAATCTTCAAGACCGATTTTAATATTTGTGAAGAACTCTTCAATGCTCTCTGCTGCTTCTTCCGCTTTATCCAGCATCTTCTCCAGTTCAGAGTCATCGAAGAAGGTACCGTCGATTTCAATCCATTTTTCGTCGGCGTCTTTTTCAATCTCTATTGTCTTGTCGCCGATGATGATAGTTACATCCAAGGAAGATACTACTCTGATTCCGTCTTGGGTTTTGTAATTGACGAAAGAACCTTTTACTATTTCCAATTTCATGCTTGGCGGAATGCTTTTGGAAAGGGTGGTGTAGAATTCTTTTTCAGCATCGTTTGATGCATCACCGGCCTTTTTTTCAAGCTTTGAACTGATATCTGAACTACTGATGGGTGTATTTTCGCTGAAGGTAAGCGTCAAATCTCCGCCTGTCATTGCCCTTGAAGAAGGAGTTGCATTCTCTGAGTTTGCCACAGCATATGCTTCTACAACAGAAATGCCTCTGATGGCTTCTCTATTTTGAGAGTACTCGGTTTCAGTCATCTGCTTTTTTGTTTCAGCAGTCTTCCCATCCATTTGCTTCTCAGGGGAACATGACACAATCAATAACAGCAATGCCAACAAAACAGAAGTCAGCTTGAGTGTCTTTTTCATTATTATCTCCTTTGAAGAGGTGTTCTCTTCACTTTGAAAATGATGAAACAAGGTGAAAGTTACTTCTATTTCATACAAACATCGGTAATTGTTTAGTCTATTGTGTATATCTCGATATCATCGATGAAACCTGAGCGTGACATCTCTTCCATTATTCCAGGAACCGATGCAGCCCTGGAACAGATGATGGATGCCTTCAGGAGTACATCACCGTCATGGGTATGTGTCATGGTGATGTTTCTTATTGTTATATGTATTGAATCCAACTTCTTCTTTACATCCGTCAGTGTCAGGTCGTGTTTGGTAAGGTTGATTGTTATGGAACCAGTATTTGTGCTGAAAGTGTTATGCTCCTGTTTATGCATCAAATATTGGATCACAAGAATCAATACAGTGCAGGATATGCCGATGGCATAGAAGCCGCAGCCTATTGCAAGTCCAATGCCTACAGTAGCCCAAAGACCTGCTGCAGTGGTGACGCCGATGATATTATCTCTTTTGACAAAGATTACGCCTGCTCCCAGGAATCCTATTGCCTGCACTACTCCCGATGCCATACGGGAAGCATCCACCTGCACTGAAGAAAGGTAGACCACATCCAGGAAACCATACTTGGAAATGATCATCATCAAGGCCGAGGCCAAAGCTACAAGCATATGGGTTCTGAGACCTGCACTCTTCAGTCTCTTCTCCCTTTCCCAGCCTATGAGCATGCCACAAAGAGTCGCCACAATAACTCTGGCAATAAGAAGTAATATCATCTCATTTGTCAATGTAAATTCCTGCATAAAGGGCCTCCCGGGTTATAAATTGTTCCCTTCTGTCAAAAGGGAAAACAATCAGTTTGTTGGACAGGGCTACCTGTTTTGATTTATCAAGTATGCCAAATATTTTTAAAAAAACTAGAACTTTTTATTAATTATCAATTTTTTTAGTAAAAATTCACATTTCGATAAACATGGCTTATAGCACCATAAATTATTTTTAAATTACGGATATTTTGTTTTTGTAAAAGTTGAGTGTAATCTGCAAGAATAGTATTGTTACTACTTCTCTTCCAATGGGTGGGATAGTAGAATATAAAGCCAAACGGACAGAAGTAATGGAAATAACAAAAAGAGACGGAAGAAAAGAGTCCTTTGACTCTATTAAGATTACAAACGCAATTAGAAAGGCCCTGATAAGTGTAGGAGAGAAGAATGCCCATGAAGTCGGCATGAATCTTTCCCAGCTTGTGGAAGATAGACTCTTGGGCGAAAAAGAGTGGAATGTCGAAAGAATCCAGGATATGGTTGAAGAGACACTTATGGCTCAGGGATACTTCGCAGCGGCAAAGAGTTTCATTCTTTTCCGCCAGAAAAGAACTGATCTGAGAATAGAAAGGGAGAAGCTTGCTTCCACTTTCCGTTATGAAGGCTTTTCAAAGGTTTTGGAGGGTATCCAGAGGGACTACGACGATCCCAAGTATTCTTTGAGGATCCTCTCTGATAAGTTCATGTCTTTTCTTAAGGAAGGAATGAGCGAAAACGACAAGGAGACTGCACTTACCAAGGCTTCTGTGGAGCTTACCACTGCAGACTCCCCCCGTTGGGATTTCATTGCCGGCAGATTTCTCTCTTTCTTCTCTGAAAGAAGAATAAAGGAGAGTATGAAGAGAAGGAATATCTCCTCTTTCTCGGAGAAGCTGGATTATTTGGTTTCCGAAGGTCTCTATTTGGATGACATAACATCCTCTTACTCCAAGGAGGAGCTTGATGAAGCTTATGGCTATATAGATGGCGAAAGAAACAAGCTCTTTACATATTCAGGCCTGGATCTCTTACTCAAACGATATGTAATACGTTCCCATAAACATGAGATTTTGGAGACGCCCCAGGAGATGTATCTGGGAATAGCACTGCATCTGGCTCTCCCTGAAACCAAGGACAGGATGAAGAGTGTAAGGGAGTTCTATGACATGCTCTCAAAGATGGAAGTGACTATGGCAACTCCTACACTCTCCAATGCACGTAAGCCTATACATCAGCTCTCTTCCTGCTTCATCGACACCGTCCCTGATTCCTTGGATGGAATCTACAGAAGTATCGACAACTTTGCAAAGGTGTCGAAGTTCGGCGGCGGTATGGGGCTATATTTTGGAAAGGTAAGGGCCAACGGCTCCGCCATCAGAGGCTTCGAGGGGGCTGCCGGGGGAGTGATCAGATGGATAAGGTTGGTCAACGATACTGCTGTAGCTGTAGACCAATTGGGAGTAAGGGCAGGAGCCGTAGCTGTCTATCTCGATATATGGCATAAAGATGTTCTTGAATTCCTGTCTCTCCGCACCAATAACGGAGACGAGAGGATGAAGGCCCATGATGTATTTCCTGCCATTTGCTATCCAGACTACTTCTGGAAGCTATGCAGCGAAGACCTGAACCAGATGTGGTACATGATGTGCCCCTATGAAGTCTACAAGACCAAGGGCTATCATCTTGAGGATTATTGGGGAGATGAGTGGACTGAGAAGTATCTGGACTGTGTCAACGACAATAGAATCCAAAAGAGAAGCATTGTATTGAAAGACTTGGTGAGACTTATAATAAAGAGCGCCGTAGAGACAGGAACGCCTTTTGCCTTCAATAGGGATACTGTAAACAGAATGAACCCAAATAAGCATAAGGGAATCATATACTGCTCAAATCTCTGCACGGAGATTGCCCAGAATATGTCTGAAATCCAAGCTGAGGAGAGCAGGATCGAAACGGAGAATGGAGAAGTCGTGGTTGTAAACAAGACAAAGCCAGGAGACTTTGTTGTATGTAACCTTGCTTCACTATGCTTGGGTAACATAGATCTGGAGGACAAAGAGCATCTTTCTTCTCTTGTACACAGTGTGGTAAGGGCCTTGGATAACGTCATAAGCCTGAACTTCTATCCTGTTCCTTATGCAAAGATCACAAACGACAAGTACCGCTCCATAGGCCTTGGCGTATCGGGATATCACCATGCATTGGCAAAGAGAAAGATAAAGTGGGAGAGTGAAGAACATCTCTCTTTCATGGACAAAGTCTTTGAAGAGATAAACTATGCAGCCATCGACGCCTCATCCACGCTCGCGGAAGAGAAGGGATGTTATTCCTTCTTCAAGGGCAGTGAATGGGAGAGCGGCGAATACTTTGAGAGACGTGGATACAAAGGAGAAGCGTGGGATAGATTAAGGGCCAAGGTAAGGGAAAAAGGCATGAGGAACGCCTATCTATTGGCCATAGCCCCCACATCCAGTACCAGCATAATCAGTGGAACCACAGCAGGTGTGGACCCTGTTATGAATAGATTCTTCTATGAAGAGAAGAAGGGGGCCATGCTTCCTCGTGTGGCACCGTCCCTCTCCATGGATACCTGGTGGTATTATAAGAGCGCCCATACCATTGACCAGACTTGGTCTGTCCGTGCCTCAGGCGTAAGACAGCGCCATATAGACCAGGCACAGAGCGTAAACCTTTATATAACAAACGACTTTACTATGAAACAAGTTCTTAATCTCTATATCCTTGCTCATAAGTGTGGTGTAAAGACAATATACTACGTAAGAAGCAAGAGCCTGGAAGTGGAAGAGTGTGAGAGCTGTTCAAGCTAGGAGAAAAAAATGGACGAATTGAAGATTAAACCTCTATTCAACCCTGAGGGGGATACTGAAGTTGAAAAGAGAAGAATGGTTGGAGGAAACACAACCAACCTCAACGACTTCAACAATATGAAGTACGGTTGGGTCTCGGATTGGTACAGACAGGCTATGAACAACTTCTGGATTCCGGAAGAGATAAACCTATCCCAGGATTTGAAGGATTATCATCATCTGCTGCCTGCAGAAAGGACTGCATATGACAAGATCCTCTCTTTCCTTGTGTTCCTTGACAGCCTTCAGACAGCAAACCTGCCATCAGTAAGCGATTATGTTACAGCCAATGAAGTCGGATTATGCCTCCATATCCAGACCTTCCAAGAGTGTCTCCATAGCCAGGCTTATTCCTATATGCTCGATACCATTTGTTCTCCTGAAGAGAGAAATGACATTCTCTTCCAGTGGAAGACAGACGAGCACCTTTTGAAGAGAAATACCTTCATCGGCAATTGTTACAACGATTTCAGGGAGCATAGGGATTTGAAGCACCTGATGAAGGTGATGATCGCCAACTATATTTTGGAAGGTATCTATTTCTACTCAGGCTTCATGTTCTTCTATAATCTTTCAAGAAACGGAAAGATGCCGGGGTCTGCTCAGGAAATCAGATACATCAACAGAGATGAGAATACCCATCTTTGGCTCTTTAGGAATATTATTCTTGAGTTGAAGAAAGAAGAGCCTCAGCTCTTTGGGGATGATGACATAGCCCAATACAGAGAGATGATGGAAGAAGGTGTGAGACAGGAGGCCGCCTGGGGTGAATATGTAATCGGTGAAGATATTCCAGGCCTTACAGGAAAAATGGTGAAGGATTACATCTACTACCTGGGTAACCTGAGATGGTCCAGCCTTGGCTTCGGCACCCTCATTCCAGGATACGAAGACGAGCCGGAGGATATGGCATGGGTTTCAAAGTATTCAAATGCCAACATGGTGAAGACAGACTTCTTCGAAGCGAGAAGTACCGCCTATGCCAAGAGTACAGCTCTTGTAGATGATCTATAATCCATCGTGTGATAATGATTTGGGGCCTTTGAATTCAGAAAAGCAAGTCTCATAATAATATTTATTGTCCGACTTCAGGGGCACACGTCACTTTTTGTTTTCCTGGGATAGGTATAAATTCTTTCCATGGTAAAGAAAGGTCTCTATGGTTTTCGAAACACAGTGTTTTTTTGTAGAATACTGTGTTTTTCACCAGGAGGAAAGAAGGGGTAAATGGACAAGAAGACTTCAAGAAGACTGCTTTGTATATCTATGGTGTTCTTTTGGGCATCGGAGTATTGTCATGCACCATACTTTACCCCCTATCTTGAGGGCCTTGGTTTTTCAGCAGAGGCAATAGGTGTGATGGTTGGAGCCTATGGCTTTACACAGATCTTTGCCAGAATCCCCATCGGCATAACCACTGACGCCTTCAATTGTTATAAACTGACTATTCTCTTCGGTGCAATATCCACAACGCTTTCATCCTTCTTCCTTATGTTCGCAACACATATGTGGTCCATAATACTCTGCAGAGTGATGGCAGGCTTGGCAGCCTCCACTTGGCTGGCTTTTTCCGTCCTCTACAATGCCTATTACAAAGACGACGAGAGTGTGACGGCTATGACCAATGCCAACGCCTTCAACAACGTAGGAAAGCTCCTGGCCTTCTTCCTGGGTATCCTTACAGCCACAAGATGGGGATATAAAGTACCGTTGTTGTGTTCTTTCCTTACAGGACTGGTAGCTGTAATTGCCGTTGTATTTCTCAAGCCCATTGAAATCAAGCATGAAAGCTTCAGCTTCAACCATGCCCTTGATGTAATAAAGACACCGATGATCATTGTTGCAGCCTTGTTTGCCATGCTCCCCCAGTTTTATATGCAGGGGACAGCCTTTTCATTTACCAGCAGCAAGGCCAAGCTGTTGGGAGCGTCCTCTTTCACCATCGGAGTCATATCCCTGGCCTTCACCCTTATTCAGGTGCTTATATCCCCATATGTGGGAAAGAAGCTCTTGAAAAAATTGAAAAGTGCCTTTGCCGTATCTCTGGGCCTTGTCCTTCTCTCCCTTTCCTCTATTGTAATAGCAATTGCAGACACTCCTTATCTCCTGATTCTTGGAAACATAGTGGGAGGAGTAGGCTGTCTGATCCTCAACGCCCTTTTGATGTCTCTCATAGTCAGGAGCGTCAGTGAAGAAAAGAGAAGCACGGCCATGGGCTTCTATCAGGCGGTATATGGTATTGGAATGACACTGGGGCCTGTGGTAATGGGGAACCTTGTGGGGGCCAAAGGCTATGGCTGGGCATATATGACAATTGCCATTATTATGTTTGTCTTTGCTTTTGTCGCCATTCCAACGGTTTCAAAGGTTGAACGAAGGTAGAAGAGGATATACCCAAGGCACATCCATATATCTCTGTTGATGTTCCAGTTATGGAAATATGTCGGATATATTGTTCCGGGAGGGAGGGTAAGAGTAAAGTTTGAAAATCCAGGCTTGGGATATATGTTGGAAAGTATTATGGCTTTCCAAAAAGAAGATGCCGCTTCATTTTGGTCCGAGCCTTTGTTCTATTTCTATCCTCAGCTTGATAAAGCTTATGTTTCCACTCTCAAAGAACAGCGTCATGGATGCGCTGATTCTCTCCGGTGAAGCCACATTGGGATAGCTTACGGCTTATGTAGAAAACACGAGATAGAGATAAGAGCCCAGATAGAGTCCTCTGAACACAGGTGAACAAAAAATGCTACATGGTCCTGCCATATAGCCTTTGTAGTCAGA
>JALFRH010000252.1 GCA_022785155.1 Spirochaetales bacterium | reverse complement strand
ATAAGTCCCTGGAGAAAGTTCATCATCTTCTTATCCGGTCCATTCACAAACTTTCTCCTTACCATCATTCTCCTTTCGATTGTAGCAACAATTCCTGTCAAAAGAGTCAGCCATTCCCTTATTGTCTCCCCTATCTCTGCTTATCCTCAGCTTTTTGAGGGCAATATCAACCAAGATGAAATAGAGAAAGGTGATATTATCCTTTCTTCTCAGGAAAGAGTATTTCTGGATTGGGAAGATTTTGCTTCCTGGCTCCAGGCGCAGAACGGAAGTGATGTTGAACTTAGAATCAATAGAGACGGTAAGGAAATGGAAGTCACCATCCATTCTACACCCACAGATTCAGGGTGGAGTTATGGAGTTGCCAACCTGGAAAAACCCATTGTCGGTAGAAGCGAAGACCCGAGAGTGGAAAATGGAGATATACTTATAAAAGCCAATGGAGTACCCATTGAGTGGACTTATGATCTCTACTCCATCGAGAGCGACACCTATGACCTCGTATTTCAAGGAAAAGATGGGCTGAAGTATGTAAGGCTTGAAGGAAACAGCTTTCCCTTCGCCTGGCTTACCCAATACAGAGTCTCTCCTGATTCCTCCACTCCTTTTTCAACTGCATTAAAGAAGACCATTGAATTGTCAAAGGAAATAGCTGCAGCCCTCATAAAGCTCTTGTCATTTAATTTCAATGAAGCATTGAAGGTGATCAGCGGCCCCTTTACCAGTGCAAAGAATATCGGCCATATTTCAACCCTGGCATTCTCAGAAAGTAACACCAGCGGCATAAGGACCTTTCTCTATTTACTATCAATCATCAGTATTTCCATCTCCATTGGAAATCTTATTCCTGTTCCCACCTTCGATGGAGGACAAATGCTTATATGTATTTCGGAAATCATTGTAAACAGGCCCCTTAAGCCAAACACATATCTAGTACTCCATATATCAGGAATGGTGGTGGCTTGGGGGCTGATAATAGCTATGAACGCCTGGGGATTGGTGGAAACCCTATTTTAATAGTCTATTTCTTTGTGGTTACCTTCTGTTCATAATCAATGAACTCGGAGCTCTGGTCTACATCGTTGTAGTAAGTGAGAGGACCATTATAACCGATCTTGAATACACCTGTTTCACCGTTACGGTTCTTTGCAACAATAAACTGTGTTACCTGAATATTTGCCCTACCTTGGGAGTCTTTCAAGTTCTTCTGTTTCTCTTCTTCCGTAAGATTCTTCTTTCTATGGAGGAAACAAACGATATCTGCATCCTGTTCAATGGATCCAGAGTCTCTGAGATTTGAAAGTATAGGGGCCTGTTCCTCACTCTCTCTTCCCACCTGACAAAGAACGATTACAGGAACTTTAAGCTCTCTTGCCAGCTGTTTCAGTGCAAGAGAAATCATTGATACCTGCTCGAACTTCTTCTGTGCAGAATAAGAAGAAGGAACTGAAATAAGACCGATATAATCTATGACGATGCAATCGATGTTTTTCTCTTTCTTGAGTATCCTGGCCTTGGCTCTCAGTTCAGTAAGGGAAATATTGGGAACATCTACGATATACATGTTGTCACTATAGTCATAGAGACGGGCACAGCTATCCATAATACGTTCGAATTCATTCCCGATGAACTGGGCCTTGATGATCTTGGCAAGCTCAACCTTACTATCTATGGCAAAGAGTCTCATTGCTATGGATTTTGCAGGCATTTCAAGGGAAAAGAATGCGATTTTCTTGTTGTTCCTCATCATGTTATACATCATGCTGAGGGCGAAAGCAGTCTTACCGATGGATGGACGGGCACCTATGATCACATACTCTTCATTGGCAAAACCACCGTTGGTGTATTTATCAAGAACATCGAAGCCTGTTTCGATTCTATCTACATCCGCCTTGCCTTCCATTTTTTTAGATATTTCTTCGAAGGTAAAGGTGGAGATATGACCAAGAGAGAACTCAGATGAATTCTCCTTCATCCCCTTCAGAAGGGCGTCGGTGAGGATCTTTGAGCTTTCATCCAAGGAATCGTCGATATCTACAGATGGATCGAATACATCCTTTTCAAGAGCTGTGGCAACATTGAAGAGTCTTCTTCTCTTTGATGATTCCTGAACTATTTCAACATATCTACCGATATTGGAAGTGACGACCTGGATATTGGTCAGCTGGGCGATATACCCTATGCCACCACACTTTTCCAATAAGTTCTTCCTCTTAAGGTAATCGACGAGAATAAGACCATCAAAACTCTTCAAGCCTTCCCTTTCCATAATGTCGGAAATAGCTTGATAGATATTACTGTTAAATGGTGAATAAAAATCAGAGGCCTCGAGACTTGATGATACTGTGTCCCAGACCTCTGAATTCAATAATAGAGCCCCAAGAACACCTTTTTCCGCTTCATCATCATGAGGAAGCATCCTGATTTTGGATGTGTTATCTTGTGACTCTGCCATAGTTTATCAGCCCTCTACAGGTGCTTCAGCCTCTGCTGTCTCTTCAGCTGGAGCTGCTTCTTCTGCTGCCTTTGCTTCTGCCTCAGCCTTTGCCTTAGCTTCTGCTTCAGCTGCCTTCTTAGCCTCTTCAGCAGCCTTCTTTGCTGCAGCCTTTACTTCAGCTTCAGAAAGAACGTTGAGAGTGATGTTAGCCTTATCGTTCTCATAGAGGTGAGCGACAATGTGATAAGTTCCTGTCATCTTGATAGCGTGTGTAGGAACATCAAGCTTCTTCTTTTCAATTTCAAAGCCTTCCTTGAGAAGAGCTTCCTGAACCATCTGTGAAGTGATGGAACCGAAGAGCTTTCCAGATTCACCAGCTGTAACAACGAGGGAAATGGAAACGTTGTCCAGTCTTTCCTTGAGGGATGCGGAAGCAGCTCTCTTTTCAGCCTTTCTCTTGGCAATCTGCTCAGCTCTCTGCTTGAACATAGCTGCATTTGCCTTGTTGTAGATTACAGCTGCACCAGTTGGGAGAAGATAGTTTCTTGCATAACCATCTTTTACTGTTACTACGTCGCCTTCTTCACCGAGATGTACTACATCGTTGTTGAGAATGATCTTCATTTTTTTCTCCTTGACTTAATGTCGAAAAAGTTCTCAATGAGTCCAATAAGGGGTAAACCAAAGAGAACTACTATATTTAGTCCCGGCATTACCAAGCTGATAACCAAAAGCATAATGAAGAGTGAAGAACTCTTCAAATTGACACCAATGTTTTTTATCCATGCCATCAATACAGAGAACCCCTGTATGGAATAGACAAGGAGCATGGTCACGCTAAGGCTCAAGAAGCCCATTGAAAGGACCAGAGGCATAGATATAAACCGCCCGAGCATAAATAGAGCCAAGAAAAGAATCAACAGCCAAACTGTGTTGGTATTCAATTCCAAGGAAGCTATTTTATCCTCAAAATCAGTTTCTCTTGAATGTCTTCTCACTTCGTAATAGAAGAAGGAGACACAAGCCGTTGCAGTAATGAAAGGAAAGACGAATACGCCTACCGTTACACCTACCATCAAAAACAAGAAGTCAATATCCGCTTCTATTCCCAATGAGGAAAGTGTATTTCCCATGACTGCAGCAAACGCATCCTTCATGCTGTTGTAGAAAGCATCAAAGAGCGCCCTATCCATAAAAAACAACAATCCAAAGAGGATCGTGGCCAAAAGTGCAGGCAAAAGAGACAAATACAGTCTTTTTTCCAGCTTACCTTTTGTTATCGTCCATATAAAGCCTGCCACTAACAGTGACAAAGGGACATATAGGTCAATAGCAACCCAGAGCCCCATGTTTTCTATTCCCCAACTATAGTAAAGGGAACGAAGTATGAGAATGAGGGCGGTGGGAAGAAATACTTTCACTCCGTCCTCTCTCCGGGATGTTGCGACAAAGGCCATTAAAGGCAAAGTATATATAAGGGATGTGAACTCCAAAGAAAGGAGAACCAAAGACATCGCAATAGATATGACCGCCTTCAGAAAAACGCCGTTAGGAGTCTTCTTAAATAAGCCTTCGTCCATTTTCCTCACTTCTTCTCAAATGGGAGATAAGCAAGAGTTCTTGCTCTCTTGATTTCTCTGTTGAGAGCTCTCTGGTGCTTGGCACAAGTTCCAGTTATGCGAGCAGGGAGAATCTTACCTCTCTCTGTGATATATCTCTTGAGCATTTCACTGTTCTTGTAATCTGCTGGAGCAGCACCCTGGCAGAACTTACAGACCTTTTTCTTGTATCCAGCCTTTCTGACACCCATCTTTCTATCTTTGAGTGCGCCTTTATCCATTTCGTTAAATTCTCTATCTTCCTTCATTTTTTTCTCCTTAATTAGAACGGAATATCATCGTCCTGAAAATCCTCCGGGCCTACAGACATAGGAGCCATCTGGCTCTGTGGCTGCATGCGATTTTGGCTCTGAGGTTTAGTATAACTGTTCTGGTTCTCCCTCATTGGAGATGCAGGTCTCTGATAAGAGCCCCCGTTTCCATCACCGTCCTGAGGTTTTGAACCACCCTGTGACAGTAGGGAAAGATTATTTACAAAGACTTCAACCCTACTTCTCGTCTGTCCATCCTGTTCCCATCTTGATTGTCTAAGCTCTCCGCTTACAGCAACCTGACGGCCACGGGAAAGGTAGGAATTGACGCTTTCTGCACCTTTGCCAAAATAAACACAATCGAAGTATGAAGCTTCATCCGCCCAACTGCCATCAGCATTCCTCTTTGATCTGTTGACGGCAATGGAGAATCTGACGATAGCTCCTCCGTTCTGTGTATATTTAAGCTCAGCGTCTCTGGTCAATCTACCTGTGAGTGTTACGCAGTTGATGTCTGACATGTATAACTTTCCTTAGATCTTTTCCGGATTAATGAACAGGTACTTGAGGACGTCGGAAGAAAGCTCGAAAGCTCTGGACATGCTCTTGACTGTCTGACCTTCAGCCTTAATTTCGAAATAGACGTAGTGACCCTTTTCCTGCTTGTTGATGAGATATGCCAGTGTTCTGACACCCATGTCTTCCTTCTTGGTGACTTCTACACCATTCTTTGAGAAGGTGGACTCGACAAGTTCGAGTCCTGCTTTAGTCTTGTCTTCGTTAGCATCGAAGATGACTGTGAACTCATAATTTGAAATCATGAATTCCTCCTTGTGGACATAAATAATTTGATCCGATCACGTCGGATAAAGAGGTGATATCATGTTAGTCAATTATTGTTCACTTGGTCAACGGATAAAAGGCAAAAGATGGAAGAAAAGAGTATTCATCTTGACCATGTATTGAGGATTGTGTTGGCCACTTCACGCTTTGAAATACATCTGTCCATGGCTTCATGGGTAATGTATTTATGAGCCTCATCTTCCGTCATATTCAAGTTTTCCATCAATATGAGCTTTGCCCTTGTCACAAGGCGGATTTCGTCGATCTTCTCCTCCAGTTTCACCCTTCCGCTTTGAAGGCTCCTGACTCTGTCGGATGCGGATCTAAGCCAAACCAAGGCCTGGGAGAGGGTAATCAAGGTGACAGGTTTTTTCAAGAGAAAAACTCCGCTGCCTTTGGTCTTGGCCTCTACGTCTCCATAGAATGAGGCGGGAACCATCATAAGAACGACGGATGAACAATCCCTGCTCATTTCCATGGCAAGCTCCATCCCCGTCTCATCAAGAAGGGGATAGTTGACGATCAAGACGTCATAGCTTTTTATAGATAAGGCACGGCGGGCCTCCGTTACAGAACTTACTTTCTTTACAGGATAAAAGGAGTTCTGACTTAAAAGCTCCGAAGCAAAGGAAGCGAAAGAAGGCGTAGTGCTTATTATAAGAGTGGAATATACAAGTTCCCTTAATTCCATCCATTACCTCAAATAAAAATTAATGACATCTTCAGGAATGATAGTTTTGAGGAAGCTGCTTCTAATGACCTCGTTTTTTGCCTCCAAAAGGCTCTTAGGTATTGTATCCCAACCCTTAAGTTCTTCTGGAGTCAAAAGATAAAGATTCTGATCCAAACCTCCTTTCAAAGGTAGTTTTCTCTTGATACCATCCAGGCCTGCATAAATAAGGAGGGCAAAGGCGATGTATGGGTTGGCTCCTGAATCGGGGCTTCTCACCTCCGCCCTTACATATGGGCCCTTGGCTTCAGGAATTCTTACAAGCTGGGATCTGTTTCCACGGGAAGCTGAAATATAACGTGGAGCCTTGAAGGAACCCAAACGTCTGTAGGAGGATTCTGTAGGATTGAAAAACAAAGTCATTGCCTTTACGTGTTCCAATATACCTGCAATCATATGCTCCAGAATATCCTCCCCCTCCCCTTTTACAGAGAGATTTATATGGAGACCATTTCCGGCTTTGTCTGAAAGAGGCTTTGGAGAGAAATCCACAGCCAATCCATTCAGGGCGGATACTCTCTTTACTATCTGGCAGAATGTAATGGCATTATCAGCTGCATTCAAGGGAGTATCGTAGGAAAAGTCTATTTCATTCTGTCCCGGGCCCTCTTCATGGTGGGCGCCTTCAGGTTTCATTCCCAGGTCTTTGAGCTGTAGGCAGATTTCCCGTCTTACGCTGTCGCCTTTGTCTTCAGGAGTGGAATCCATATAACCTGCGTTATCAATTGGGAGACGGGTACTCTCCCCCTTGCTGTCCGTCTTGAAGAGATAGAACTCGAACTCTGTTCCGAAATAGAAGGAATACCCCTCTTTTTCTGCTTCATCCATGGCGTTTTTCAAAATACGCCTGGAATCACAGTTGTGGTAAGTTCCGTCAGGATTCTTTATGTAGCAGAAGAATCTTACGGCCTTACCCTGGTCGGGACGCCAAGGAAGGTATGAAATGGAATCCAAATCGGGACTAAGGAAAAGATCGGAGTGAATATTGTCTCCACCAAGACCTGGAATGGCGGAACCATCTATGGATATTCCATGGTCCACAGCCTTTTCAAACTCTTCAGGCATAACCGTCATACTTCTGGCCCGGCCGAAGATATCTGTAAACTCAAGTCTGATAAACTCCACATTCTCTTCCTTCAAGAGGGTGATTATATCGTTTTTGGTGTATTTCATTTATTCCTCCTAGTTGGGGACGTAGCTCTGCTTAGGAGCAGCTCCCTTTTTGGGTTCCACTACATAAAACTCTCCATCGAAAACCATGTTTTCGTCTCGGTTAAATATATTGCACCACTCTAGAATATATCCTTTTACACTTTCCATGTCTTCTTTCTCAGCCCTATGCATTTCACATTCAGGCCTAAGCAATACTTCTCCAGGATTACGCAGAATGATTTTTCCACCATACATACCTGCCCCTGTAAAGTAACCGCTGATAGGAAGTTCACCTCTCTCGAGGCCCAGAACCACTATGGTTCCTCCTGCCTGATACTCACCCAAAAAGGATCCGGTACGACCTCCGATTACAACAACAGGAGACTTGTCACCATAGGCCTTCATGTGGATCCCCGCCCTATAGCCGGCATTTCGCTCTACAAAGATGGATCCACCTCTCATGGCATAACCCAAGGCATCACCTACAGAACCATGGATAATGATCCTTCCATCGTTCATGGTATCTCCAAGGGCATCCTGAGCATCTCCGAAGACTTCTATGACACATCCGTCCAGATAACAGCCAAGGGCGTTACCTGCTATTCCATATACATTCAGTCTTCTTTTCTGGAGAGCAGCACCCATGAAGCGCTGACCGGAAGGGTTGATCACTTCAATGTTTTCTGTGCTTTCCCTGATTATTCTGTTTACTTCTCTATAGTCTTTTCCCTGGGCATCAACAATCATTCTTTACTCTCCTGCATGGGTTATACCTAGAATATCCAGCTCTTTCTGATTGAGACCTATACCTCTGAGCATCAATCTGTTTCCTCTTAATGCCTCGATGCTGTTTATTCCCATTCCACCCATCATCTCTTTGATCTCTCCCTGCCAGGCAGTAAGGAGATTCACCAATCTCTCCTTGCCTTCTTCAGGATTGAGCCTCTCCACCAGGTCAGGTCTCTGTGTGGCGATACCCCAGCAGCACTTTCCACTCTGACAGTTTCTACAGAGATGGCAGCCAAGGGCAATAAGAGCCGCTGTGGCAATATAGACTGCATCGGCACCCAGGGCAATGGCCTTCACCACATCAGAAGCGTTTCTTATGGATCCACCCACAACCAAGGATACGTTGTTTCTTATTCCCTCGTCCCTAAGTCTCTGGTCTACGGAGGCCAGAGCCAGTTCCACAGGAATACCCACATTGTCCCTGATGGCAGTGGGGGCTGCACCTGTACCGCCTCTAAATCCATCGATGGCGATTATATCTGCTCCGCTACGGGCAATACCGCTGGCAATGGCGGATATATTGTGGACAGATGCAACCTTTACAATTACAGGTTTCTTATATCCAGTTGCTTCCTTCAGGGATATGACAAGCTGTCTCAGGTCTTCGATAGAGTAGATATCATGGTGAGGGGCGGGGGAAACGGCATCGGTTCCTTCAGGAATCATTCTTGTCCTGGATATATCTCCCACGATCTTTGCACCTGGCAAATGGCCTCCGATACCAGGTTTTGCACCCTGCCCCATCTTTATTTCAATGGCGGCACCACCCTCAAGATATCCTCTCCATACTCCGAATCTACCAGAAGCAACCTGAACCACTGTATTCTTTCCATACTTGTAGAAATCTTCATGAAGACCACCTTCACCTGTGTTGTAGAAGATACCAAGCTCCTCTGCAGCCTGAGCCAAAGCCGAGTGTGCATTGTAGCTGATGGAGCCGTAGCTCATGGCAGAAAACATGACAGGAAGAGAAAGCTCCAGCTGAGGAGGAATGTTATCCACCAGTTCCCCATTCTCGTCTCTTTGGATTCCATCGGGTTTCTTTCCAAGAAACACCCTTGTCTCCATAGGCTCACGAAGTGGATCTATGGAAGGGTTCGTCACCTGGCTTGCGTTTATAAGGATCTTGTCCCAATAGACAGGGTAAGGCTCCGGATTACCCATGGAGGAAAGAAGGACTCCCCCTGTGTCGGCTTCCTTAATGATGCCGCTGATGATTCCCGGTCTCCAGTTTGCGTTATCACGGAAAGAACAGCCGCTTTTCACTATTTTTATGGCATGCTCAGGACAGAAGGCGATACATCTCAGACAATCAACGCACTTAGTGTCATCACTGAGGACCATTTTCTTGTCCTGTGAGAAAAAGTGTACGCCGTTGGCACACTCTTTTATACATCTGCCACAGCGTGTACACCTATCATATCTCACCACTTCAAACTCAGGATATATAACACTTCTAATAGACATCTTACACCTCTTTCTCAACTCTTATGACAACGCTCTCTCCACCCATGGGGAAACGGAAACCGCCGGCATTTCTGTCACAGGCAAGGATTGCCGCCTCTTCGCTTGCAACATAGACCATGTCTTTGTTCTCCCCTACAACCATACTTCTGAGTTTCAATCTGTCATTGAGAGCCATGATTCCACCTGTAAAGCCGAAGACAATGGAGAATGGACCCGTTACAAGAAGAGAAGAGAACATGGTCCTCAGATATGTAAGTCTCTTCTTTTCCTTTTCACTTTTACTCTCAATGGTGGACCAGAAGGGAGCGGCTATTACGTTTGCGGCTTCTTCAGGAGCAAGTCCTTGCCTTCTGATCAAATAGTCGAGGATATAAGTGATGACTTCCGTATCTGTCTGCAAAGAACATCTATAACCGAACATCTCCACAAAACGCCTGTTGGCGTCATAACTTGATATCTCTCCGTTGTGTACTACAGAGAAGTCAAGAAGGGAGAAAGGATGGGCTCCTCCCCACCAGCCGGGGGTATTTGTAGGATAGCGGCCATGGGCGGTCCAGCTATAGCCTTCGATCTCATCGATTTTATAGAAGACGCCTACATCCTCAGGGTATCCCACAGCCTTGAAAGTCCCCATATTCTTCCCTGAAGAAAACACATAGGCTCCATCAATGGTGGAGTTTATCTTGGTTACGGCCCTGACGACATATTCGTCTTCGTCTATCATTTCCCTTTCCACAATACTTCTAAGTGGAGAAAGGAAATAACGCCAGATCAAAGGAACGTCGGTAATCTCAGGAATCTGATGGGTCGGAATAACCTCGGCCTGGACTATTTCGAACCTTTCCTTCAGAAAAGATTCCGTTTCCATCCTGGCATTTCTATCGCTGTAGAAAATATGGAAAGCATAATGGTCTTTATACTCAGGATAAATGCCATAGGCGGCGAATCCACCACCCAAGCCATTGGATCTTTCGTGCATAACCTCCATGGCCTTGATCATGCCTTCTCCTGTAAAGAGTCTACCTGTTCTGCTGATGGCTGCGCTTATGGCACAACCTGACGGAATTCTGACCTCCCCTTCCAATTTCATATTAAGCCCCTATAAAAAAAGTTGATGTGTAGGTATCACATATAGCTGTTTTTAGTCAATCCTCAAAATAGGTATCTTATTTTTCTATATACCCAATTGTTATCCTGTGAACAAATTAAATAAATGGGTCTAAAAAATTTTTTGATAAATGCAAAAAAGGGAGTTGACGAGAAAGAATAAAAAGTTCTATCGTGCAGTAGAAAGGCAATGACGTCTTTGGAATAAAACCCAGAGCTGTCATTGCCCTTTTTTTATTGGAGGCAAAGAAATGAAAGATGTAACTGACATTTTCGGATCACTGGTTTTCGACGACAGAATGATGAAAGCCTGCCTTTCCCAGAGCGTCTATAAGTCTCTCAGAAAGACAATCGATGAGGGTGCTGCCCTTGATGTCAACTGTGCCAATGCAGTTGCCGAGGCTATGAAGAACTGGGCTGTAGAAAATGGAGCTACTCATTTTACACATTGGTTCCAACCTCTCACAGGTATTACAGCTGAAAAGCATGACTCATTCATAACTCCTTCCCCTGATGGAAGAGTAATGATGGAATTCAGTGGAAAAGAGCTTATCAAAGGTGAGCCTGATGCTTCATCCTTCCCATCCGGTGGACTTAGAGCCACCTTTGAGGCTCGTGGATATACAGCTTGGGACCCCACAAGCTATGCGTTTATCAAAGACAACACACTTTGTATCCCTACAGCCTTCTGTTCCTATACAGGAGAAGCTTTGGACAAGAAGACACCACTCTTGAGGAGTATGGAGGCTATCAACAGATCCGCCCTCCGTATTCTTAAGCTCTTCGGAAACGAAGACGTCAAGAGCGTAAAGACAAGTGTAGGTCCCGAACAGGAATACTTCCTTGTAGACAAAGACATGTATCTCAAGAGAAAGGACCTGGTATTTACAGGAAGAACACTCTTCGGAGCATCTGCTCCCAAAGGACAGGAGATGGAGGACCACTACTTTGGTTCCATCAAACCTCGTGTAGCTTCATTTATGCAGGATCTTAACGAAGAACTGTGGAAACATGGTATTCTTGCTAAGACCGAGCACAACGAAGTTGCTCCTGCCCAGCATGAAATGGCACCTATATTCTCCACTACCAATATTGCAGCCGACCACAACCAGCTTACAATGGAACTGATGCAGAAGGTAGCAGATAGACATGGTCTGGTCTGCCTACTGCATGAAAAACCATTTGCAGGTGTCAATGGCAGCGGAAAGCACAATAACTGGTCTATGGCTACTGACACCGGCATCAACCTCCTGTCCCCTGGCGAAACACCATACGAAAATGCACAGTTCCTGCTTTTCCTTTCAGCTGTGATCAAGGCAGTGGATGAATATCAGGATCTATTGAGAATCTCCGTGGCAAGTGCAGGAAACGACCATAGACTTGGAGCCAACGAAGCTCCTCCTGCAATCGTCTCCATCTTCGTGGGAGATGAACTCGAAGGCATCATCGAGTCCATAGAACTGGACAACGGCTACGAAGGAAAGAAGCAGAAGACCATGAAACTTGGTGCAAAGGTACTACCAAGATTCCTCAGGGATACAACCGACAGAAACAGAACAAGCCCATTTGCCTTCACAGGAAACAAGTTCGAGTTCAGAATGCTTGGATCTTCTGCTTCAATCAGCGATGCAAACATCTACATCAACTCTGCTGTGGCTTCTGTTCTTGATGAGTTTGCAGATATCCTTGAAAAGAGCACAGACTTCGAAACGGATGTCCATACTCTCACAAGAGATACCTTCATCGCCCATAAGAGAATCATATTCAACGGCAACGGATACGATGAGTCCTGGGTGAAGGAAGCCGAGAAGAGAGGTCTCTCCAACTACAGGACTACTCCGGATTGTATTCCACACATGTTGGACAAGAAGAACGTGGAGCTTCTTACAAGGGAAGGTATCTTCAGCGAGAAGGAAATCAAGAGTAGAGTGGAGACAACTCTTGAGAACTACTCAAAGACAGTATTGATCGAAGCAAACACAATGGTCGACATGGCCCAGAGAGACTATCTACCGGCCATCGAAGGCTTTACAGCCCAGCTGTTGGATACTCTTGAGAAGAAAGAAAAGTATCAGTCCTTTGCCCACTCAGGATATGAGAAATCCACCATCGGCAAGCTCAGCGTTCTTTCCGATGCAATAGCTTCTGCCTCCGACGAACTTTCCCACGCCATTGTAAAGGCCAAGGGAATCTCCTCAGAGGAAGAGAAGAGTTATGCCATCAGGGACACTGTGATTCCTTTGATGCAGAGACTCAGGGCAAGTGTAGACGAAGCAGAGACCATCTGTGCTTCTTCCTATTGGCCGGTTCCAGTATATGGCGACCTATTATTTAGTGTGAGGTGATTATATGTGTTCAATTATGGTTGACACCGGATCAGGTATTTCCGAGAGACAGTTTGCAGATTCTTTCTCAAAAACCATCAGTAGAGGACCAGACGATACAAGAATAATCAGAAAAGGCAGTGGAATCATGGGGTTCCACCGCCTTTCTATTATGGGCCTCACACCGGAAGGAATGCAGCCATTTCTTCTTGATGATGATGCAATTGTATGTAATGGCGAGATTTATGGCTTTATGAAGCTAAAGAAGCAGTTGGAGAAGAAGTATTCCTTCAAATCAGATTCAGACTGTGAAATACTCCTTCCCTTATGGCGTGAGTATGGCACAGAGATGTTCAAGATGCTGGACTCGGAGTTTGCCTTGGTCTTATATGACAGCGCTTCCTCATCCTTTGTTGCAGCCCGCGACCCCATTGGAATCCGCCCCCTCTACTTCGGCTATGGAGAAAACGACAAGATCATCTTCGCTTCGGAGCCTAAAAACCTTGTAGGACTCTGCGACACCATCCTCCCCTTCCCTCCCGGACACTTTTATTACAAGGGGGAGTTTGTTCCTTATTCCACAATCTATCATGCCCCATCCTACAGCCACGATGACTTGGAGAAGGTATGTTCCGAAATAAGGGACAAACTCATCAAAGGCGTGGAGAAGAGACTTGTCTCAGATTCAAAGGTGGGCTTCCTCCTCTCTGGAGGTCTTGATTCATCCCTTGTTTGTGCCATTGCACAAAAAATGAGCAATAAACCCATCAAGACCTTCGCCATTGGTATGGATAAGGATGCCATTGACCTTAAATATGCAAAAGAGACTGCAGAATTCATTGGAAGCGACCATACAGAAGTCATTATCAATAAGGATATAGTGCTTTCATCTTTGGAAAAGGTAATAGAGCTGTTGGGCACCTATGATATAACTACAATCAGAGCCAGCATGGGTATGTATCTGGTTTGTAAGTATATCCATGAAAACACCGATATCCGTGTCATCCTTACAGGCGAGATTTCAGATGAACTCTTTGGATACAAGTACACTGATTTCGCTCCTTCTCCTGAAGAATTCCAGAAAGAAGCTGAAAAGAGAATCAGGGAAATAAACATGTATGATGTCCTCAGAGCCGATAGATGTATCTCTGTAAACTCCCTTGAAGCTCGTGTCCCCTTTGGTGACTTGGACTTTGTGGAATACGTAATGTCCATTGATCCGAAGATGAAGATGAATACTTATGGAAAGGGAAAGTACCTGTTGCGCCATGCCTTTGAAAAGGATGATCTTCTTCCCCAGTCCATCCTTTGGAGAGAAAAGGCAGCCTTCTCCGATGCTGTAGGACACTCAATGGTGGATGACCTGAAAGAGTTTGCAGAAGGAATGTACACAGATGAGGAAGCTGAAGAGAAGTACAAGAAGTACAGCAACCCCACCCCGTTTACAAAAGAATCCCTCCTGTATAGGGAAATCTTTGAAAAATACTACCCGGGACAAAGCCAGATGGTTGTAGACTACTGGATGCCAAATAAGAAATGGGAAGGTTGTAACGTCAACGATCCTTCCGCCAGAGTTCTTTCAAACTATGGACAAAGCGGAGTATGACACCGAGTATTTCCAAATAGACCAAAGCTCAAGGCCTTGGTCTATTTTTATTTCTTGCTTTCATTCAAAATATGACATCCTTCATTTCAACTGTTCACTTTTACACCGACCATCATTGACCTATTTTTATAATTAATATATAGAAACCCACGTCAATGAACATACAGGAGGATTATTCCAATGATATATATTCTCTATAACCCCATGGCTGGAAACAACCAGGGTTATCAGAAGGCAAGCGAGTTGAAGAATATCTATAAAGACCAGGAGACTACATTTCTAGATATTACTGAAGTCCAGGATTATGACAGCCTCTTTGATGAAAAGATCAAGGAAGGAGACTCTGTAGTCATAGCAGGTGGAGACGGCACCCTAAATAGATTTATCAACAATACCGAATCCATTTCCTATACCTGCCCAATCCTCTACTACCCTGTGGGAAGCGGCAATGACTTCTCCCGTGACGTAGACCAGGAAAAACCTTTTCCTGTCAACCAATATATAGAGAACCTGCCTATAGTGGAAGTAAAGGGAAAGAAGTATAGATTCATCAATGGCGTCGGATATGGTATCGATGGTTATTGCTGCGAAGTCGGGGATAGCCTCAGAGGTAAAAGCGAGAAACCTATAAACTATACAGCCATTGCCATCAAAGGACTTCTTTTCCACTATAAGCCTACAAAGGCCACAATAACTGTCGATGGTGTGGAACACACCTATGAGAAAGTATGGCTTGCTCCCACCATGCATGGAAGATTCTATGGTGGAGGAATGATCCCCACACCTTCTCAGAAGAGAGAGGACAATTCAAAACTCTCTGTAATGGTTATGTATGGAAAGGGAAAGATCAAGACGCTTATGGTATTTCCTTCAATCTTCAAAGGTGAACATGTAAAGCACAAGGATATGGTCGAAGTCCTTTCAGGAAGGACAATCAAAGTCGAATTCGATAAACCCACGGCTCTCCAGATAGATGGTGAGACTATCCTCGGCGTCACCTCATATACCGCAACTGTGGCTTAATCCTTAATATATATAATATATGGGCTGGCGTTATGTCAGTCCATTTTTCTTATGCACCCTGACCTCAAATAATCATCCATTACAATAAATCTCCATACTGATAATGGAAATAGACAAAAAAAGAAGACCCGTGACAACATCACTGAAGTACGGGCCAAAACACTAAGAGCGAATATGACAAAAGTTGCTACCCCTAACCACCTTTGTCTTGGAAATCCCTTGGACTAGGGATTTACCTATAGAACAAATCTTCTTTCAATAGGTTACACTCTTTTTTTCTTTTGGTGTATTGTTTTATAAGTATAAGGAGAAAAAATACACAAAAAATGTTCAATTGCCATGCTCATCCTGGGCTTTACACTGAAAATGCTCTAGTTTGCAGTGCAGACGTCAAAGATATTTCGCTCATTTCTCCTTTCCCCTATTCCAGCCTGGGGAGTCTCCCCTTTCACGAACCCGATTTATGTGCAATGGAAAAATGGGCTGAAAAAGAGAGATTTATAGGAGAAGTCGGGGTAGACAGGCGTTTTCCAGATAAGGGGAAACAGTTCCAAATACTAAATGAGATACTCTCCATAGCTGAGAAAAACAGAAATATAGTGACACTCCATCAAGTTGGCTGGACCAGGGAGTTTCTTGATACTGTCTTTTCTTATAATCTCAAAGGTGCAATATTCCATTCTTTCACTGGTTCCTATGAAACATATATGGAAATAAGTGAAAAGGGCGGCATTGTCTCCCTTTCTCCAAAAGGAGAAAAGACCAAGTTCTTCTCATCCCTTTCAGAACGGGGCCTCTTATACCCGATATTGACAGAAACAGATAGCCTTACAGGTAAGGAAGAGGAAGAAGAACTAAGAAAATGGAACAAAAAACTCTCCGATACCTTGGACATGGATATGGAAAGAGAAGTTGAAGATACATTCTTCAAATACATCTCCTGACCTGACCCCTTTTAGGACGTTTTGATAAATATTCAATAAAAAACACTCATTTTTTCGGATTTTCGTGTCTTAAGAGATATAAGGAGAAATGAGTATGAGAAAAACTCTCGCATTGTTGGCATGCCTATTGGCACTTGCTTCGCTTTTCATCTCTTGTACTGCTGAGCAGACAGGAGATCTCGCCACCGTCAGATTATCAATAGACAGTGAAAGGTCCAGGACCGTCAGTCCAGATGGAAATGACAAAGTCAATGAAGTAAAGAAGTATGTCTTCTGTTTCACTTCCAGTAATTCAGATGAATACTCCTTTGACTTTAATAAAAATGATACCGGTGTCTACATCATGTCTGGTATCAAACCAGGTAAATACACCCTTACCGCCACAGCCCTGAATGCTGAAGAAAAAATAGTTTCCACTGCCACTATTCCAGAGCTGAAGCTTTCAAGAGGATCAAACACTTATAGTGTTTCCTTCAGTGCCTTGGATTCTTCTAAGACCGGTACTGCTGCAATTAGTATCAAATGGACACCATCCGAATATACATCATCAATTACATTGGAAGGTTCTTTATATCAACTGGATGGAACAGGTGTAAAATTAAATTTTCCGACCTCAACTAGTGGCGAAGTAAGTCCAGATAATACCACAAACCTACCTATCGGTTCCTACTATTTGGAGATTAAGGGTAAAATGGGAAATAAAGTCATGTTTGGCGTCAGCGACGTAATTCTCATTACACCAGAAAAAACAACCAGTGCCACATACGACTTTAGAAATAGCTCCGCAGTGTCATCCGTAAGAGTCGACGACACTCTTATTACACCTTTGGAGGGTACACTTAGTATCGCCGAAGCCGGTAGTTATGGGGAAGTCTCAATGAATCTTTCCATATCCTCGGTTCTTCCAGAATCAATCTATAAGAATTCAGATAGTACAAACAAGAAAGTAAGTATTTCATGGTACATGGAAGACTATAACATCGGCAGCACCAGTGTGGACTATAATCCAAGTGGAACGACAGCAAGCGTCACTACAAGTGCATTCTTCGGCCCTGCAACCTATACTGCCATTTTCCATCTTGAAGGACACAATGAAAGCTTGGGCTCTGCAAGCATCAAGGTAAATTACGATGCAGCATCCGGCACAATAACCACAATCTGAGTATAATGATATTACCAGTAATTAATTTGTCGGACAAATGTCCGACATTTTTATTGCACTCCCCTTTTATGGTGTTGCTGAGAATCAAACTTCTTGAAGAAAGAGACAAGATGAAAAGGCTCTTGGAGACACTTGGAAAACAGGTGATCATTGTCACCCACTCTCCCCAAGAGGCCTATCTACTCTGCTCTTCACTTCGT
>JALFRH010000202.1 GCA_022785155.1 Spirochaetales bacterium | reverse complement strand
GGAAAGCGGTGTCCCTATATACAGTTGGGAATTCTCAGATTCCTGCTCTCCTGATAGAGGCGTCGATATTTATCAGGGGTTCAGCTTCCCTTCCCTGTCTTTTGCCGCCCTTTCAGAAGCCTTGATGACCACTAGAATTGGAACTGAGATACTCTTTTGACTCTTATGTCGACTCCCTTTCAAAGACACAAGGCTCAGAAGTGAAAGTCTGGATACGAAGATTTGGATGAGTAAGCTTTTTCATAAGAATAGAACCTGCCTCTTCTCCGATTTCAAACATATTCATATCAACCGATGTAATACGGGGCTCAGTGAAATCTGAGAAAGGATACCTGTCAAAGGTCATGACCGCCATTTCCTTGGGAACTTTTACATTCTGATTCTTAAATTCCTGCATGAGGCCAAAAGCTATGACGCTGTTGGCGCATAGTACGGAACGTGGAGGTTTCTCCATCTTCAGAATCTTCTTTGCAGTGTTCATTCCTGAAACTATAGTGGAGGATGTGGAGAACACATATTGGTCCAAGAAAGACATACCGTTTTGTTTCAACTCTCTGGAGGCACCCTCAAATCTATGAAGAGAGATCATATCGTCAGCCTTACCGCCTACAAATGCAATAGGGGCATAGTCTTTGCTTAAGAGGTGCCTGATGGCAATGGCCCCTGAAAGAGTGTTGTCTGTATCAATCCAGCTAAGGGTGGATTGGTAATCTGGCTGTCCAATAATTAAGTGAGGAAGATTGCTCTTCACTATCATGCTCTCCAGTCTCTTGGTGAGAATGGAAGCGTGGATTACCAAGGCATCCACCATGCCTTTGGAATAAAGGGAGCTGATATAATCCAGGGCATTCTTCTTCTCGACTGTCTCAATAATAAGAGAGAAGCCGTTGGAGGAGACCGAGTGTTGTAACCCCATTAATATTTCAAAGATATGAGGATTATTAAACGCAGTATCCTTGGGAATATCTGCAACAAACACCACCTGCTTTGTCTCTTTCATGGCAAAGACACGGGCTCTTGAGTTAGGAACATATCCCATCTCATCGGCAACTCTTTTTATCTTCAAAGCTGTCTCAGGAGATATAGATGATCGTTCATTTAAGGCTTTTGATACTGTTGAAATAGAAACGCCTGCTTCTTTTGCAACATCTTTTATAGAAATACTCACCCTAATCCTCCTAGAATAGCAAATCCATAAGGATCCAATACGCCATTATCATATTCCTTTGAAAGAATCACATTCTCCAGTTTCTCTATGTATGGCTCCTTTGTCCTATTTATTATCACACGAATAACACTGTCGCCCTTTCGTCTTAAGTAAATATAAACTCCCTCTTTTGTTATCCTCTCGACTTCGAAATTTCCTCCTCTCAAGGCATCTTCCTCTTTTCTTAGAGTTATGAGAGCTTTATAAAGGGAAAAGAGAGAACCTCTCTTTCCTTTCCAGACCATAGGCTGCCTATAGTCTCTTTCCTCTGTTCCCAATAGTCCCAATTCGTCTCCATAGAACACACAAGGCATTCCAACAAAGGTCATCATGAAGACCACAGCAAGACTCATTTTTCTCTCGTCTCCACCACACAAGGAAAAGAACCTTGATACATCATGGCTATCAAGGAGATTAAGCTGAGCAAATGCAACAGAGCCTCTATAGCGCATCAGCATATCAGTGACGCGGGAGTTAAACTCTTTTGTGCCTATTGTTTCCTGAGCAAAATACCTGGATAAATGACGCCTGAAATCATAGTTCATTGTGCTATCGAACATCTTGCCATCAAGCCAATGGCATGCTGTCTCCCAGACTTCCCCTATCAAGAGGCAGTCTTTCTTTACAGCCTTCACTTCATTTCTAAATCTAATCCAGAAGGCATCGCAGACTTCACTTGCCACATCCAAGCGCCATCCATCGATATCATAGTTCTGAGTCCAATAGCGACCTACATCAGAGAAGTACTCCTGCACTTCTTCATTGTCTGTGGCCAATTTCGGCATCATTCTCTCATACCCAAAGCATTCATACTTGGGTATCTCTTCCCAAGTATCAGGAACGACCACAGGGTCCTCCAGATGGTGGAACCAAGACCAATACTTGGATTCTTTTCCTTTCTTTTTTACATCCTCAAAGGCAAAGAAGTGCCAGCCACAATGATTGAATACGCCGTCGATTATTATCCTCATGTCCCGCTTATGTATCTCATCAACGAGGCTCTTGAACTCCTCATCCGTACCGAAGACAGGATCAATATGGTAGTAATCAATAAGGTCATACTTATGGTACTCACCTGCAACAAAGATAGGGTTCAGATAAATAGTGTTGCATCCAAGTTCTTCTATATAGTCGAGATTCTCCCTTATTCCTTCTATGGTCCCACCCTTAAGGCCCTTGCATTCTTCTCCTTTGTAATAAGTGAGGGAAGGGATAGAGGAGATATAGCCTTTCTTTGTTGCAAAGCTATCTGGGAAAATGTTGTAGACAATTGCATCCTTTGCCCAGGAAGGGATATTGACTCTATCAGCTCGATGGTTATAAGGAAGCTGGAAGTAATCGCTTCTTGAAATAC
>JALFRH010000155.1 GCA_022785155.1 Spirochaetales bacterium | reverse complement strand
CCGAATATATGTCTTGGGGTAGATAACCCTTCACAAGGGAAGAGAGATCTTCCTTCCAGTAGGCTTCTCCGATACTTCCTGCAATGGCTCCCATGGTATCTGCATCGCCACCAAGAGATATCGCATTTCTGATTGTATCTTCAGTACTTTCCCCTTCCAGGAAACAGATGATGGACTCAGGGACAGTTCCCTGTGCGGAGCCATCGAAGCTATAGTACTTCCTTATTTCAGAGAGAGGTCTATCCAGGTCATATCCAAACTTATCTTCAATATACTTCTTGATACTATCCTTACCCTCTCCATTTCTTGCCAGGAATATGGCGGCAGCCGTTGCATCTGCGCCTTTCACCCCTTCAGGATGGTTGTGGGTCACCACAGCAGATAAACGTGCCGCCTTTCTTGTTTCCTCCATTGTATCGTACAACCAGCCTGCAGAACTTACCCTCCTGGCAGATCCATTTCCCCAGCTGCCATAGGGATGGGGGGAAGGAGAAGTGAGCCAATGGGAAAACATGGAGCCATAGGCCCCGGTGGGATTGGGGTAAAGCCTGCCCCACTTCTTCATGGACTTTATCAGATTGAGCTTTGTCTCTTCTTCATCTGTCAAATCAGAGTGCATCAATGCCTCTTGGACAGCCACAGTCATGATGGTGTCGTCTGTGTAATCCATGTCTTCTGTAAGAAAGACAAAGTCCTTTCTCTTTATTGGAGAAAACTCATATATACTTCCAACTATATCCCCTAATGCTGCGCCGAACATAATCTCCCTCTTTTCCTTATATATAGTACAACACCATAAAAAAGTAAAAGAATTACTATTTTATCTTTCATAAAAAGGCAGAGTAATGCTGTTTATAATCATTCAATTTTCTTCACATATAAAAATTTATACATATTGTGTCAAAGAGTCCCCCCTGTCATTGACTCCTAGAAAGATAAAGAAACCCTAGCGGATGCAATACAGGGAGAAAAGCAATAGATTTCTCTGAAAACAAGTGTTGGATTCCCCCTGGCTTCAGAGGAGGAAGCATCCCATTCAAGATTCTCTTGGCTCTTCTATATTCCATGCTTTTTATGGGACTCTATTTATGGAATTGGAAGGCACCATCGGCAAGATAGAGACAATGCTGAATAGGGTCTTATCCTTTATCTTATTTTTCTCCATTGTATTGTTCTCTGGAAACTGGGGAGGAGCTTTGTCGGAGTAACAATTAAAACGTTCATTTAGATTATCAATGATTACATCACATGGTATAATACGAAACGGATAAAAGCATCTTTGGGTTATATGAGCCCGATGGAATACAGGCAAAGTCTGGGACTATCTTGAAAAAAGAGGTCCAAGAATTTGTCCGCACCTCCAAATGGTTAATTCAAGCGGACTCTAATAACGGGGATTAGATATAATCCTCTCCTTCGGTGGACTTGTTGTCCTTTCTCCTGTTTTCCTAGCAATTTTTATCGCTATTAAAATTGATGATCCCGGTCCTGTCCTCTTCACCCAGAAGAGAGTGGGAAAGAACAAAGAGTTTTTCAAGCTCCATAAGTTTAGGAGTATGAAGATGTGTACTCCTCACGACAAGCCGACACATATGCTGGAGAATCCCGAGCAGTACATTACAAAGGTACCCCTAAACATTACGGAGTGCAACCTGCAGCCGATACAAAGGCTATCATGAGTTGGCAAGTCAGAAGGATATGGACCTGTTTTAGTATAAACCGCCAAATAATGGCGGTATATTTGACAAAATGGCGGTTTGAATGGCGGTTTGAAACCGTCTGACAAGAAGGTGCTGGGGTATATATGGGGGTATGGCCATGATATACTAAAAATTAAAAACGAAAAATCTGTTTATAATTTCCGGATTTGCTGATATACTAACTGCAGAAAGAATTTATTAACGAAAAATACGTTTTTAATTTTGGAGGTGCTTGGTATGAAGCTTCTGAAAATCACAGCGGACGGTTTACCGCTTTTTAAGGAAAAGCTTGATATATGCTTTTATGCACAGCAGAGAGTATCAGAGGATCAGAAAGATATCCTTTATTCCTTGTTTTCAAATATATATTTGAATCCGGCTAATGGCTTTATAGGAATTAACGCTTCAGGGAAGACATCTGTATTAAAGGTTATACTTTTGTCGTTGGGCATACTCAATAATGAGCCAATTAATCACATTGAAACAAAAGACATTTTGGGGAACGCCCAAAAGGCAGTTTTAAACATCTTCTTCTACTCAGAGTCAAAGAAGGAGATATGTCGCCTTGAAACCATAATTACTTCGAGGCAGACAAAGACGGAGGGGATTGTATATAGAATCCTGTCAGAAAACTTATGGTTGAAGCAGGCTGATGAGGTGATTACTCGTAAGTCGCTGTTTGATTTTGATGGAAAGGATCCTGTTATGCTCAGAAGTGGACAGGAAGATTTTCTGTCCGATGATGTCAGCATTATGATCGCCCGTAATAAGAAGACTGGGGAAAATATGAGGGTGGTGAATTTGCTGCAATTCACTAATATCAATGTACTTCCTTCTTCAGACAATATACCGGCAGAGGTCATTACCTATTTGGATCCGACGGTTGAAAGCCTGCAGTTTGACGAAAAAGATCAAAAAACAATCATTCGCCTGAAGTTCAAGGGAAAAGAAGAAATCGTGATGAACAATCCGATTCAGCTAAATAATTATTTATCTTCCGGTACTGTAAAGGGCATGATTACGTTTACGTTAGCCCAGGAAGTATTACAAAAGGGCGGTTACATTGTCGTTGATGAGGTGGAGAACCACTTTAATAAGGAAATTGTAACGACGTTGATGCGCTTCTTTATGGATAGCAAGTTAAATAAGAACGGCGGCACTTTAATTTTTTCAACACACTATCCTGAGCTGTTAGATGAATATGATAGAAATGACAGTATTTATATAATCAGAAACAGAAATGGGATTACAGTTGAAAACCTGAGTACAATTCTGAAAAGGAATGACATAAAGAAGAGCGATGCATATCAGAGTGGATTCCTAGAAGGAACAACTCCTATGTATGATGCGTATATGCGACTGAAAAAAAGTATGGCCGCAGCGCTTAAGTAGGAAGCGGTCTATGGAATTAGCAAAGTATAAGGCTTGTATATGTGAGGGCTCAGCCGAACCATCAACCTTTGCCGGTTAGACCTATATACTGGTTTAATAATTCTTTTCACGATTACTTTCAAAGAATTTCTCCTTTTCCATTGTTTATGTTGGCAGAAGTTATAAACTCCAGTCATCAATAAAAATGGATCCATTATTGTGAACTAATGTCTATCTCTGATAGGGATCGAAGCAGTTAATATGAGAAAGAATGCATAAAATGTAGCTAATTCTATTTTATGAATAGAAAATCCGTTTAATGTAATGACAATATGTTGTTAATAAACGAAATAATGCATATTATTTGATTAATAGGAGATATTAATATGTCTACAACAAATCTGAATATAAGGACTGATAAAGACATAAAGGACCAGGCGGAAACTATTTTTAACGAGCTTGGTATCAATATGACCACAGCTATTAACATGTTTTTAAGAGCAACTATTCGTGAACACGGCATTCCCTTTGAATTGAAGCTTGAGGTTCCAAACGATATAACAGCAGCAGCTATAGCTGAAGGCAGAAAAATGATTAATGATCCTAGTGCTCCGAGATATACCAGTCTTGAGGCCCTAAAGGAAGCTCTTGAAATATGAAGTATGATCTTCAGTTTACATCTCAGTTTAAAAAAGATCTTAAGCTCGCAAAAAAACAAAACAAAGATCTTGGTAAGCTTTTTGAAGTAATTGATATTCTGGCAAATGGTGAAACACTGGATGCAAAATACAAGGATCACAGTTTGACAGGAAACTATAGAGGAACTCGGGAATGTCATGTAGAACCCGATTGGCTTCTGATTTATGAAATCCGTGGAGATGTCCTTGTCTTAATGCTTTATCGTTTAGGTTCTCATTCTGAACTGTTTAAGAAGTGATGTATTTTCATTGTTTTGAAGTGGAGCTTGGAATGGTAAAATTCATGCCATATAGATTTTTTTTCAATCTTTAATGAGTGTTCTCAGCCCCCCTTCGTTTCATAAAAGATAGGTGTTCAAACCTCGGTTTTGGGAGGGTTATCGCCCTATCGTAAACACCTCTAATGCTAGATGTACTTCATGTCGTGTCGAGCCAGTCTGATATTGTTGTCAGGCTTGCTGAGTATGATTCAACCATGAACTTTAAGGTAAAGAAAAGCTTTAAAGGATCTCTAGTAAAAATTCTTTCTGATGTGGAGGAACAGACAGAGCGTCTTAATGATGTCAAGGTTATCATTGACGGCAATTCTTTTAAGAGAAAGGAAACAAAATCATATCCCGGTGCATCAATAAGAGAAATGGTTCTAAATGCATTCTGCCATGCCAACTATTTCATCCATTCCAACATTAAGATTGAGTTTTTTCCT
>JALFRH010000247.1 GCA_022785155.1 Spirochaetales bacterium | reverse complement strand
CATGTATTATGCAAGGCCAGTCAGAAGCCATGGCAAGTAGAAGCTCCCTGGATGCCTGGTTAAGGAAACGTCCCTTCAAGGATCCTTGGTCAGGGAAACGCTCTGTAAGCTCCTGCATTCTTTCAATGGCCTTTATTGTGTGCCTATAGATCCACGCATTGGAAGAATCAAGCCAAGTATCTGCTCCACCTCTGGGGCCCCAGCTTGTTTCATTGATTCTTATTTCATCAAGGTTTTCGTCTTCTTCCACGACGCTGGAAGCAGAGACCATTGAATAGTTGTTCTTATCCTCAGCCAAGGCCCTGATCACCTTCTCAAGCCATGATAGACCTTCGTACCATCTATGGCCGAAGAGCTCTGCATCGAAGAAAAGGTTGAATACATGGTTCCCAATACCATAAGCATCAAGGAGTTTTCCTTTTTTCCTTATGTTATACAAGAAGTTATCTACATGTAATGCTACCTTTTCCTGGGCTTTCTTAGGTGAGTAATAAACCTTCTCTTCAGTATTACCTGTAATAGAGTAATACTTATATCCTGTAAAGACTCTAAGTGAAGGCTCGTGCATATACGGTCTTACATACTCCATAGGAAGGTAATAACCGATATCACGATAGAACTCTCTATAGTCAGGATCACAGGGGTATCCGGTTTTGTCAGACCAGACAAGGTTTGTAAGGTTCCAGTCCCTGGCAACGGCCTTGAGGCCTCCAGGAATGACTATTGGCCTATATCCACCATATAGCGATTTATCAGGAGAGCTGATGATGGCCTGGGAAGGAAGCTGGACCCACTCCACTCCATTATCCAACAAAAGCTTCTCTAGTCCAGGGTAGTATCCGCACTCAGGAAGCCAGAAGCCCTTTGGTGACTTGCCGAAGACTCTCTTATGTGTACTGATACCTACAGCGATCTGTGCGTTCACTGCACCAGGGAAATCTTTAGACAAAGGAAGGAAGGCATGGGTTGCAGCAGATGCGACCAACTCAATTCTGCCTACTTCGGAGAGTCTCTTGAACTCCTTGAGGATATTTCTGTCCAAGCCCAAGTAGAGCTCAAGATTAAGCTTGGTCTCCTTTAGGTAGACCTTTGCCATCTCATGGCACTCCTTCTCCTCTGTCTTGGTTCTCTGAACTTCTTTTTCACCAAGCTCTATGTGTCTCTCAAGATACTTTATGAACCTTTCCTGCAAAGGCTCATCTTCAAGCATAGAGATGAGTGTCGGAGAAAAACAAATGGAGAAATGATAATCCAAATTATCATCCTCAAGATTTTTCAGCATTCTCAAAAGAGGAATATAGGATTCATTCAAGGCTTCATAGAGCCAATCCTCTTCCAAGAACTTTTCATATTCCAAATGCCTGACATAGGGCTGATGGGCATGGAGCATCAAATTAATCCTGTTCATGCTTCACCTCCTTCTGTATATTCGGCAAGTATCTCCTTGACAATGGAGTTATTGATGATTTCACCTGTCTTGGTGGTGATAAGGGAGAGATAAACCTTAAACAAGGAATCGTTCTCCTTCATCTCATCCTTATGATCGATCCAATAGGAAGAACAAAGCTCCAAAGGCTTTGACTGGGCCAGAGTATCTCTGGTACCGTCAGGATAATCTACACAAAGGGAAACGATGATAGTTTGGCTCTCATAGCTGAATCCGATGTTCCATTCATCGTCATCATCTGAAATCGGAATATCGTAGCACTCTTTTTCACCATTCTTTCTGGTAAGGGCGACCAGCAACAATGGAACACCCTTCTTTTCTTCTATTTTCTCTTGATCCAATGTGGAGATGGACCAGAAGGCATATCCCCAGTCGGAGCTCTTACTTAAAAGATGAATGGAAGTCTCTTCATAGTGGTCAGGCAGGTCTTCAACACCTGGGAGCTGTGTAATATTCTCGGAATTGTCTATGTAGTCGGAAAAAGAAGAAACATACTTTATATTCAAGTCTGACTTCTTGTTGTCATCCAGACCATATGCGGCATATTCTTCCTCATATTTGTCACTTAATTCTTGAATTAGATCCTCACGACTAAGTGAATCAAATCCTTCAATCTTTTCTTGCTCAGAAAGGTTTCTTAACTCATCTGTAGACAACTGCTCAAGATTAACAAGTACCATCTGCAATTTCTCCAGCTAATAATTTACCCAAATAATGGTACTTTAGTCAACGAATGGGAAAAATGACGATTTTGCTTTAAATTAAACCGTTTTATGTTAAAATAGATGGCGGAGCGAGAAAAAGCATGAGTAAAACATCCCTAATTCTACATGGACATTTTTATCAACCACCAAGGGAAAACCCAAAGACCGGTATTATCCCGAAGCAGCCCAGCGCCAGCCCTTGGATGGATTGGAATGAAAAGATATATGACAGCTGTTATAAAGCAAACACTTCATCCAGATACCTGGATTACGCAGGAAGAATTCTAAGTCTTACAAATAACTATGCTTATATTTCCTTTAACTTCGGTCCTACCCTCCTCTCTTGGTTGGACAATAACCATCCTGAAGTCGTGGATAGTTTAAGGGAAGCAGATAGAGACAGCATAAAGAGGCTTGGGCACGGCAATGCCATCCCCCAGGGCTTCAACCACACTATTCTACCTTTGGACAAAGAAGAGAACGCAAGACTTCAGATTGCCTGGGGAATAGAGGATTTCCAGTATCATTTCAACCGTGATCCTGAAGGTATGTGGCTTCCTGAGTGTGCCGTCAATGAGACTGTAATAGATCTTCTCAGCCAAGCAGGAATCAAATTCATCATTCTTTCACCTTGGCAGTGCAATGCTGTTGAAAACGAAGAGGGAAAAATCATTGAACTGGGATCGAATCCTGCCCCCTATAGGGAACCATATATCCTTACAGGAAAAAGAGGTGGTGAGATAACAGCTTTCTTCTACGAACCAAGCT
>JALFRH010000243.1 GCA_022785155.1 Spirochaetales bacterium | reverse complement strand
CGAGGGAAAGTGTAATTACCAAAGTGATTGGAACGTTTACAGCCGCGATTATGAGAGTATGGGCCAGAGCGGAGGGAAAATCCTTCCTTGAGTATGTGTATCTGAAGTTCTCCAGGCCTGCAAAACCCTTTACGACGCCTTTTGCGTTTACTCTTGAAAATGCATTTACAATTGTCTTGATAAAGGGGTAGTACACAAAGACGATGGTAAATAGTAGAGCTGGAAGGAGAAGAAGAAAGATCTTCATCCTGTTACGCCTTTTTCTTGTTCCCATAATACTGTTTCTTCCCATGGCCGCTCCCCTATAGCCCTATGTTGTTTCCACTTTCTGCGTCGAATATATGCATTGCTTCGGAAGAGAAGGAAAAATGCACCAAGGCATCGACAGGGAAAGACTTCAAGAGTCCGCTTTGATCCCTTGCTTCCGTTACTGCCACTATTTCCTTGTCTTCGCTTTCCAAGTGCAGGTGTATGGTGCTGCCCATGTGCTCAGCCACCCCAACCCGCCCGGAGAAACTTCCTTCCCCGGTTATGTTGATTTCTTCGGGTCTCACTCCGATCTTCACTTTTCTTTCCGTAATACCCTTTTCTTCAAGTATCTTTGACTTGCCCTCCGAAAGGGAAACGTTTTTTCCCAGTATGGAGACGGAGAAACCATCACCCTCTTTTCTAAGCATACCGTCGAAGAAGTTCATCTGTGGGCTTCCTATGAAGGATGCCACAAAGATGTTCTGAGGACTGTTGAAAACCTCATCCGGGGTTCCAATCTGCATCACAAGGCCATCTTTCATGACAACAATCCTGTCTCCCAGCGTCATGGCTTCAGTCTGGTCATGGGTGACATATATAAAGGTGGTGTCGATTCTCTTTCTCAGCCTCATCAACTCAGCCCTCATCTGGTTTCTGAGTTTTGCGTCAAGATTTGAAAGAGGCTCGTCCATAAGCATCACTCGGGGATTCCTGACTATGGCTCTTCCAATGGCCACACGCTGCCGCTGTCCTCCGGAGAGGTTCTTGGGCTTACGGTAGAGATAATCGGTGATGGAGAGAATCTCCGCCGCCTCCATTACCTTCCTCTTTATTTCGTTCTTGTCCTTGATCCTCTTTTTAAGGGCGAAGGCCATATTGTCGTAAACAGTCATATGAGGATACAAGGCATAGTTCTGGAATACCATGGCAATGTCACGGTCCTTGGGTTCCAGTTCGTTCACCAACCTGTCGCCGATATAGAGTTCTCCTCCTGTTATCTCCTCCAGGCCTGCAATCATTCTCAGCGTTGTGGACTTGCCACAGCCTGAAGGCCCTACAAGAACGACAAACTCCTTATCCTTGATCTCCATGGAGAAATCCTCCACAGCAACTACTCCCTTCTGGAGAGCCTCGGAGTTCTCTTCTCCCTTTTTCTTCTTTCCCGGTATGGGTGGATACACTTTTCTGATGTTTTTAAGTGTCACGCTGGACATATTCCGTCTTTTCTCCTGTCATCCTTTTATTATGACTCTATATGTTCCCGGTACAATGGCTTTTTCAAAGGCATCCTGTGCTTTTTCAAAGGGGAATGTCGCTGCTATGAGACTCTTCATATCCACTATTCCAGAGGAAATAAGCCTGTTTGCCCTGAAAAAGTCTATTTCCGTAGGGCTTATGGAACCTGTAAGGATCTTCTGAGTGGAGTGGAGCATCTGAGGGCTGACAGGAACCGGAGCATCCGGATGCATGGATGAATACTGCACCATCTTGCCAAAACTTCCGGTCATGGCAATGGCCTCGGGAACTACAGATGGGATGGCTGTGGTGTTGAAGACTACATCCGCTCCTCTTCCTCCGGTAAGTTCCTTTACTTTCTCCACAACATCACACTCCATTGGGTTTATGGCAACATCAGCTCCCAAAGAGAGGGCAAGTTTTCTCCTCTCTTCATCCACCTCCGAGATAATGACCCTTGCACCCTTTCTCTTTGCCAGCATCACGTGGTTTATTCCCATTATGCCGCCACCGATGACCACAACGTCATCTCCAAGCTGTATATCTCCGATCTCTATGCTGTGGACACAGCAGGCCAAAGGTTCTGTAAGACTTGCTTCTTCATAACTAATACCGTCAGGAATAGGAAAGAGGTCTTTTGTAGATACGACTATCTGGTCGCAGAGTCCTCCTGGACCTGGGATCATACCTTCCCTTACGGGTTTTCTCTGTGCCTGTGTGCACATATTTGTGTGGCCTGTCCTGCAGTTATAGCACTCTCCGCAGGAATAAAGCATCCTTACAGCGACACGCTGTCCTTCCTTCCATATCTTTCTGTTTGCGCCAGGCCCCAAGGCCACTATATCTCCGGCAACCTCATGTCCACCCAGGAAAGGGAGG
>JALFRH010000054.1 GCA_022785155.1 Spirochaetales bacterium | reverse complement strand
CTCTTAAGCCAGTTGGCCTGCTGATTCTTCTTTTTATTTATGTTTACATCTATACCCAGATACTCTTTCTGTAAGCCGATAAGGTTTCCGTTATAGCCCAAGATCTTTGCAGGGACCCTTACATCAAAGACATTCTTGATCTTCAGACCATATACCTTATATATAAGGGCTGCGTCTCCTTGGATGTCGAACCATATCTTCTCGTTGGGAAGTGAAAAGAAGGCCTCCAGTCCCTTTTTTGATACACGTCCGGATCTGGGATCTATAATATAGAAGCCCTCTGTATCATAGATTTGTATAAGGCATAGGTGTTCCCCATATATGTGGAGGTTGTACTCGCCTTCGAAATCCACAGCCAAAGATGGTCCGTTTTCCCATCTCTTACATTGGGCGATTATCTTTTCATCACTATCAAGGGTAGTGTATATCATTTTTCATCCCCCACTTTTTCAGCCATCTTTCTTACTGTTTCCTTATATTTCTCAACAAACTCCACAGGAGAAACAGGCTCCGAGTCGGGAGCAAAGGAGAGCATCTTTCCCATGACCTCTATGTCGCTTACAGCAGGCACCGAGAGTTCATAGCTGCCGTCTTCGTTCCATTTGCTCCTCTCTTCTTTATGCCAAATCTGATTGGAGACAATATTGGCCGCCACGGAATAGAACCTCATGGTATACCAAACAGGTTCATCTTTGGCGGAAGAGAATATTCCGTAGGCCCCTTCACTCTTCTTCAGCTTCTCGTCATCCCTTTGGAAATGAGAATCCATCATTCTGACTTTCTGTACTCTGGAAAGGTTGTATGTTCTTATGCTGCCATATTTGGTTTCAACCTTCAGATACCAAAGCTGTGAGTAGTTTATAAGCTCCATAGGGTGCACTTCAAGGGTATTTCTCTTTCCCTGTACGTTGATGTAATCAAGTTCAACGGATCTTTTTTCCTTAATGGCTGCAACCAGCGTGGTAAAGAGATTGTAATCCACCTTCTCAATGGCTGAGTACATATATCTTACAGGTTTACGTTCTCCTGGATTACTATCATTGTTTTTCGTTACATCGAACTGCTCTCTCAGGGGATTATATGCGGCATCCCTCAAGGCTTCTGCGATTGTGGAGGAAGCGAAGGCCTCATTCAGCTTTGGCTTATCGCCATTGTAGACATAGTAGTTTCCATTGCTGCTTCTTACATACTCTACAGTGGAGAGTTTATCCATATAACCGATGTCCGTCAGTCTCTCCCTGATGAACTCTATATCTCTTCTGAACTCTCTGTTGGACATACCGTATTTATCACGGATATAACTGTAGTTTAGTTTTCCATCCTCAAGACAAAGTACATTTATCATATCCATGATACGTTCCAATCTGCTCATACCTGATAGTAGCACAAATTACTTTTTATTGCAGTTTCCCAAGGCCTGGAAGATATTCCCTCTGTTCCAAAGACAGTTAAAACAATAGGATATAGAGAATGGAAAAGAACCTTCTCAAATCCACCTTCAATGATAAGACATTTCTTAAAAACCTATTCTCTTTGGCCATGCCCATCGCCTTCCAAAGCCTCATGGTTTCTTTGGTAGGGGCTTCGGACACCATAATGCTTGGCTCCCTCGACCAATACTCCATGGCTGCAGTCTCCCTTGCCACGCAGCTTCAGTTTATCCAGAACCTGACACTCTCGGGAATAATTGCAGCCTTCCATGTACTGGGGGCCCAATACTCAGGGAAAGAAGACAGAAAGAGTGTCAATATGGTTCTATGCATGACGCTGAGAATATGTCTTGTGGTAAGCGCGTTGACCTTCCTTGTATGTTTCTCATTCCCCCACGTGGCCATGAGGATCTTTACAAATGTAGAAGAGCTGGTGAAAATCGGTGTGGGGTACTTGAAGATAGCCTCCTTTTCCTATCTTATCTCCGGCATCTCACAGTGCTTTCTTGCCCAAATAAAGCTGGGCAAAAACACTAAAAAGGTCGCCACAATCAGTTCCATTGCTGTGGTGCTGAATATTGCCCTCAACGCCATTTTCATCTTCGGCCTCTTGGGCTTTCCAAAGATGGGAGTAAGGGGAGCCGCCTTGGCTACAGTAATATCCAGGGTGGTGGAACTTGTTCTCTCCACAATAGAGTGCTGGAAAGATAAGAAGATCAGACCGGATTTGGGAAAGCTCTTCGCCTTTGACAGGGTTCTCTCAAAAGATTATGTAAGGCAGCTTCTGCCACTACTGGGAGCATATCTGGTTTGGACACTGGGTATTTCATCCTACAGCGCCTTTTTAGGCCACATGGGAGTGGACGCCTCTGCAGCAAACTCCCTTGCCCTTACCCTGAGAAACCTGATGCTAAGCTTCACCAGGGGCCTGGCAGGAGGAGCCAGCATATTGATTGGTTATGAGCTGGGAAGCGGAAACACGGAAAGAGCCAAAGTCTATGGTGACAGGCTTAGCATCCTCTCTGTTCTATCCGGTATTCTTACAGCCCTCTTGGTGATCATTTCCATAGCCCCTGCCTTGATGATAGTGGAACTATCAGAGGAGGCTGCAGCCTACTTTATATCCATGTCCCTGATTCTGGCTCTATATGTAATCGGTGCCAGCTATAACTCGGTGGTGATCAACGGAATGTTTGCCAGCGGTGGAGACACACTCTTCGACTGTTACTCCATAATAGTCGCCATGTGGTTTGTGGCAATCCCTTTGGCTGCCTTGGGAACCTTCGTATTCCATTGGCCTGTGGCTGCGGTATTTATATGCACATGCCTCGATGAAGTGGGAAAGATTCCTTGGACACTGCACCACTATAAGAAATATATATGGGTGAAGGACCTGACAAAGACCTTTTAAAAACGGCACCCTTTTGGATGCCGTCAACACACAAGGCTTTGGATTATCTGAGGCCGAAGCGTGAAACGAAGGCTTCAGCGTTCTGGATTGAGCCGCCTGCAGCTCCCTTGACAATGTTGTTGACAAGGAGACAGAAGCCGATCTTTCCGCCCTTCTTTCTGATTCTTCCTGTGTAGACCACCATTCCCTTCGGATTACCCCAGAAAGCATACTTAGGCTGAGGGAATGTATTCTCGTCAGAGTAGACGATAGGCTGGGAAGGAGTTGAAGGCAAATCCTGGACTTCCTTGAAGTCTGCCCAAGCTTTGATGATATCTTCACACTCTACATCCTTCTCAAGGTCAAGCCAAACAGTTTCCAAGTGGCCGAACATAACAGGAACACGCACAGTGAAGGCATAGACTTCAGGATCGATGGAAAGAATCTTCTTGATTTCCTTTACAATCTTCTCCTCTTCACCTTTGATGAAAGGAATACAGTTATCTGTAATATCAAAGGAAGAGAGACCTGGATAACCGGCACCGGAAACAGACTGATAGCTGTTTACAGTGATTGTCTTGATGCCGAACTGTCTGAGAGGAGCCAAAGCCATTGCCAAGCCTGTTGTTACACAGTTTGCGTTGGTTACACAGAAACCTGTCTGAGGATAACCCTGTTCCCTGATGAGATCCAGCTGTTCCAAGTTTGTATCTGGAATAAGAATTGGTACATCGCTGTCATATCTCATTGCTGCGGCATTCGAGAAGACATAGAAACCATTTGCCCTGAGCTGAGGTTCAGCTTCCCTTGCTACATCTGCAGGAAGAGCTGAGAAAACGATTCTGACTCCAGCTTCAAGCATTGCATCATGATTGAACTCTTTGATTTCGATGTCCTGTATCTCTTTTGGCATCTCAAAGGGCATTACCCAGTGAACAGTCTCTGAATACTTCATTCCGACTCTAGCAGCAGATGCTGTTACATAACTTAATTCGAACCATGGATGATCAGAAAGCATCCACATGAAAACCTGACCAACTGCACCAGTTGCTCCCAGTACAGCAACTTTGATTTTCTTGTTGTCCATAGATGAAACAACCTCCAAGGAGATGAAATTAGGCGTACTATAATCAATGAAGAAAAGATAGGCAATAGCCTGAGGAAAAGAATGTTATAAAATGAAAGAAAGTGTTAATTTTATAACATCTTTATTATTCATCTTCTTTCCTTGAACCTTTTCACGACTTGAAAATACTGGTATATTAAGTATTTGTGGCACTATGGCTTTTTTTAAGCTTTATTGTCTATAATGGAAACTCCAAGGAGGCCACAATGGCTAGCAAGAAAGATACTCTGACACTTGGCTACGGCTGCATCTCCTGCGGCCACAACAAGGACATCAATCTCTATAAGGACATGTACAAGATGTCTACAGAGAGAAATGCAGATCATGCAGAAGAGGGTGCAGAATTCCTTAAAGAGCTGAAAAATAATCCACCCAAGAGAACAAGATGCAGATTCTATGACAGTGCTGAAGGCTTATTATGCGAGTATTTCGTCGAGCGTGATTACGTCAATGCAAATGGTAGCTGCCCTGATTATTTGGAAGTCAAGTTCGAGAAGGCTCCTACGCAGCGTAAGAGTTCTGTAGTTGAGACAGAATCCATCATCGAAGAAGATACATCGGACATGAGAGAAGTCATGGATGAAGATAACGAAGACGATGAACCTTTGGAATTGGACTCTGAAGACGAAGAATAAGAATCCGTCTCTTTATGCTGGGGTTGCGTGAAGCAGCCCTATTTTTTTGCCCAAAAACCCGATCATTCTTCCAGGCTCCAGCAATATCCTCTCTGGTCTTCATCCGGAATCTTTGGAGAGTGCAGACAAAATCTTGGGCTATTTTTGAGAATCATGCATATTTCATAAAAAATGACAAAGAGAAAACAATTAAAAATCCTCTCCTAAGAGAGGTAAGTGGAGAAGAGCGGACTTGAACCGCCTACCTTTTGAATGCCATTCAAACGCTCTAGCCAGATGAGCTACTTCCCCAGTGTTTTTCCTTCTCTGACAGGTAAAAAACAGCCTTTTTTACCCTCAAAAAAGCTTCATTTTCTCCATTTTCTACCGCTTCTCACTTTGAAAACAGAAGAATTGTTACCACTTTGTTACCAATATGTTACCAGTATCTTAGATGGTAATGCAAGAAAATACAACACATTCTCCAGCATTCGTTCTGCTTTATGCACAAAAAAAGGGAGTTGAAAACAACTCCCACATCTAAAGTCCATAGCAGTCAAAATGTTGCCGACGCCCCAAAACGCATCATAAAATACTTCCTCAACACCCTACCCTTGTAGGTGAAGAACTTCTTTGCCTCCAGTTCCTTGTTTAAATCTGCCACAACCTTGTATGCCTTCTTGATACCACACCCAAGGACTTCTGCAACTTCCTCTGCAGTAATCATCATTTTTGCCAAAGGTTGCCCCGCAATTCCAGTTCCTACATCTGTCGCTTCTACAATGCCATTTCTGTCTTCATTATCAATCATATCCTCTCCTAAAACTTCATCATAAAATATTCATTATTTGCTTACGAACAAAATAATTATCTTGTTCACTATACATATATAATATACCTGAAAATCCAGATTTTTCAAAAAAAAAGTCAAACTTTTTTTCAGTATTTTTCAGTCAAAGAAGCACCCCTCGCTTTCCTTTGCTCTGGAAGTCGAGGGGGTAATCTAAGAGTGTTGTATATAGGCTTATACAAGTTGTTTGGATATGTAGCTTGAGAGGTAAGCATCCAGTTCTTCCAGAGTTCTTCCATTAAGAACTATTGTCTTGACCTTTTTTTTGCCATCATCCTTTGTGATGGTGATATCCATATACTTCTTTGCATCGGGTATCAGATACCAACTGTCAATTCGCACATTTTCATCTTCGTAATGCCCATCACTGTAGAGCATCTCAATCAATATGTTTTCTGGTAGTTTGAACATTTCTAATGTCCCTCCTTGCTTTTCCTTTAGGATAAGACATTTTTTTCGTTTGAATTGGATTTAAACAAAGGAGTTTCTTTGACCATATTCCAGAACTCCCCTTCAATGAAGAGCCTTCTGCATTCCTCTGTTGCACCATAGAGGCAACAGTTCATCCAACCATTCATAAGGGCTTCCACGCAGAGGTCTTCAAGCTTCTCTGCATCTGCTTCCCTTGCCAGATTGAGGTAGTCCTCCAAGAGCTTTGGGACATCTTCTACTGAATTATATTCATCTCGACAATGGTGGATGACCTTCCCCTTGTCGTAGGTAATGGCAAGCCAATAATTTCCAGTAGGACTGCCTATGGTAAGGGCTATGGTTGAATTACAAGCCTTTGAGAGGCTTACCCAATCTGTGGTGAAGACCACAGAGTAAGATATATCAATCTTGTAGCCAGTGAAGCCTTCCCCTTTATATGAGTAATGCCTTGCCCAAGCAAGTTTCTTTTCAAAAGCCTTTGTGTCTTCGCCATAGCAACGAACATCAAGACTGACTGGATAAAAATCAAGTTCCTTCATATTGTGAAACCTACCTTTTCAAGAGCCATCGCTCGCAGGGCAAGGTCATTCTTGTTGGCATCAATCCTCTTGTCTTGTTCTGCTCGCATTAAATCCACTCCATCGTCTGATGCGTCATAGAGCCATATGCCTTCAATAGGAACAGAATTCCAAGCAATGTTGTAATACTCCTCCCACTCATCCTCATTACAAGGGTGTTCATAGAAGGCGTGTTTTAAGCCTACATCATCCTTCGTCCATATGCCCATTCCTGCTACTCCAGTATCCTCATACCAGTCTCTGGAATAATCGCTCTTCCTATAGCCATTACGCATTTCATCTGCGAATATGACAATGCAATGGACATCATATTTATCCATAATGTTAGAAATCACCTCAGGCTCGTGTCCCCAAGCAGAGATATAAGAGAAGACCAAGTTCCCCTTCTCCAAATCACTGCTTTCATCCAATCCACCGAAAAAAGCCCTTGTATCCTTGTCAATGAAGCCAAGCTCATCAAGAAGAGAAGAGCCATCTCCTCCAGTTTTCTTAAGGTATTGTTCAATGGAATTGTAGAGGTTGTAGAAGTCCTTATACTTGTTCCCAACTGGTCGAACAAGAACTCTGTTGTTAGTCCAATTTGGCATTGCAATGCTTCCTTCTGTCTTTCTTGACAACTGCATCGTGTCTTGCTTTGAGTAAAGTGTAATAATCATCGGCAACAGCATCTGCAGCATCTTCTTGACCTTCTTCGTAGCCCCGCATATATGCGTTCTCCCAGATTTGACAAGAAATCTCATCAGCCAAGACTTCTCTTGCCTCATTGAAGCCGATGACATAGCCACTCTTGTAGCCCTTTCGATATTCATCTCCTCTTGCCTTGTCTTCCAAGTCCAAATCGCATTCTTCACTTGTCTCATTTACAAGCATTTCTTCATCTTCAATTTCTTTACTCAATGTTGACACTTAGGCAGCCCGCTCTAAGCTGACCTTGAATGCCGAAATACAGTGTTCCATAATCTCATTGATTTGTGTTCTGAGTTCGGTTTCGTCCACACCGAATCTCCTGGCAACCTCCGATGCAAACAAT
>JALFRH010000040.1 GCA_022785155.1 Spirochaetales bacterium | reverse complement strand
TTACTTAAAGCTATATTCTCACCGTTGTGCTTTATATAGTAGCCGTAACGACCTGAGACCAAGTAAGCGGTCGTGCCGTCAGGAAGGGTGTACTCCTTTTCAGCCTCAACTGTGTTTCCTTCCTTCCCTTTGTAGTTCTTGGCTATTTCCATGATTTTATCCAAGTCAAGGGAAGCTGTATCCTTCTTATACTCCTGAGGAAGAGGAATATTCTTCTCACCCCATTTGATATAGGAGCCGTATCTACCCTTCTTCAGCTCTATGGGTTGGGACTCCAGTTCCCCCTTTATATCTTCCTTAGGAGAGATGATATCATCCATAGTCACTGTAAGAGGGGAAGAGACCTTGATGTTCTTTCCTTTATATTGGGCATAGAAGCCATAGGGGCCTACCTTCAATTCCGCTGTATTTCCCTCTTCATCCTTTCCAAGTTCTTTTGGAAGCGTAAAGAGAAGATCCAGCATCTCTTTATCGCTTTTCAAAGGATCTCCCAGCTTCTTCGGCCAAGACACCCTTACTCCGTCACTTAGCCTTACTATATAGTCGCCCCATCTTCCCTTTTTCTGTTCATACTCCCCATAGAGTTCTATTCCATGGACTTCTTCGGGGAACAAGAGCCTTTCAGCGTCAGCGTCAGTAAAGGAGCCGGGGAACATATCCGAAGGAATGGACTTCATCAGTTCCTTTCCCTCGCTGTCTTTCAATGAAGAGAGAATATAAGGGCCGAACTTTCCTGTCCTTATTTCATACTTTACATTCTCACCGTTATGAGAAAAGGAGAAAGCAAGGCCAGGAAGAGTAAGGTTCTTGGCCTCCCCTGTCTTTACATCCCTCTTTACATCGGAAAGGGATGTGGAGAGACCAGGCTCATCCTTTCCTTTTCCAAACCAAAAGGCTGATAGATAGTCTTCCTTGTTCTCTTCTCCTCTTGCAATGGCATCCAAGCCCGCTTCCATACCCTTGGTAAAGTCATAGCCTATATATAGAGGGAAGGCTTTCTCCAGGAAGGCGTCTACAAAGAAGCCTGTAAAGGTAGGGACCAAAGCGTTTTTCTGTCTCACCACATATCCACGGTCAATAAGGGTGGAGATAATGGTTGCATATGTACTTGGTCTCCCTATTTCTTCGCTTTCAAGCTTCTGCACAAGGCTTGCCTCGCTATAGCGTTGGGGAGGAGTGGTGGTATGGCCTTTGGCCTCTGCATTCTTTATATCCACCATATCTCCTTCCTTCAACAATGGAAGGGTCTGGCTCTGCTCCTCTGCGTTGTCGCTGGACACCATATATACTCTTCTGAAGCCTTCATATTTAATGACGCTTCCTGAAGAAGAGAACAAATAATCATCGCACTTGAATTTGACCTGGGTGACGGCTTTGACGCTGTCTTTCATCTGGGAGGCGATGGTCCTCTTCCAAATAAGGGTATAAAGCTTCAGCTCGTCACCCTTAAGGCCAGTCTCTTCAGGAGAGCGGAATCTGTCTCCCGCAGGCCTGATGGCTTCATGGGCCTCCTGGGCACCAAGGGTCTTGGCTTTATACTGCCTTACATAGAGCCATGAGTCTCCATAGGTGCTTCTGATATACTCGGCGGCGGCGTTGATGCACTCTTGGCTCAGAGTTGGGGAGTCTGTACGCATATATGTGATATATCCGTTTTCATATAGCCTTTGGGCTATGGACATGATTTCCTTTGCGCTTTTACCCAGTTTTCTTGTGGCGTCCTGCTGAAGTGTGGAGGTTGTAAAAGGCCAGGCGGGTTTCTCCACTTTATCGCTTTCATGGATGGAAACCACCTGGGCCTCTTTTCCAATGATCTCATCACTGATCTCTTTGGCCCTTTCTTCAGTAAGTACTATTACGTCTTTGTTTACTTCCCCTGTTTCGCCATTGAAGGACTTATTGGAGGCGACGTTCTTTCCTCCTATAGAGACAAGGCTGGAGGAGAACTCCTTTTCCTCTTTTCCAAGGAGAGCCTCCACAGAGGCGAAGGAGCTGACCTTGAAGGCCATTCTCTCCTTCTCTTTCTCCACAATAAGCTTCAAGGCAGGAGACTGGACTCTTCCTGCAGAGTAGTTTGCACTCAGCTTTCTTGAGAGAATGGGGGAAATGCCATATCCCTGAAGTCTATCTACAGCTCTTCTTGCCTCCTGGGCCTTCACCAGGTTCATATCTATATCCCTGCAATTGGAGAAGGCCTCGGTTATGGCTTTCTTTGTGATTTCATGGAACACCATTCTATAGACAGGAACCGTGGGCTGGAGCTGGGACAAGAGGTGCCATGCAATGGATTCCCCTTCCCTATCCTCATCGCTTGCAAGTATAAGCTGGTCTACTTTCTTCAGATCTTTCTTCAGTTCATTGAGAATCTTTTCCTTGCCTTCCACTATGGTGTAGTCAAGGGAGAAACCATGGTCTACGTCGACGCCATACACATCGCCTTTCCTGCTGTTGGGATTGGGATTAAGGTCCACCACATGTCCCTTGGAGGCTTTTACTATACATGAAGAAGGAAGATACTTTCCTATTGTCTTGGCCTTTGTAGGGGACTCGACGATTATCAAGCTCTTTTTATTGGGATCCGCTATCAACTGGGACGCTCCTATTATCATTGTTTGACTAGAACAAATCTTCCATTGCTTTCCGGCTCGGGATTTTTGAAGAACATACCGTCAGCCAAGGATAAATCTGTGTCCATCCAAAAAGTTAATTGCTCTTTGCCGTTCTCGTCAAGTGAGAAGGAAAAGGTTATCTTTACATCTACTTTAAAGTTGAAGGCACTTACTTTCATAGTGGTTATGGATTCATTCTCAGTGGTTTCAATCTGATAAATCATCCATTTTCCAGGAACAAAGGGCGAAGTGTTTATCTTTTTGTTGTTTACTCTGAAGGTTTCCCCCGCCTCTGAGTCTTCCTTATATTTATGCCACAGAGAGAAAGAGTCATCAGTGGGCAGGATAAGCGGGGACAATCTATACTCTTTTTCTTTATCCACCAAGTATATTTCCCTCCGCCACTCTTCTTTCGTCTCTTTTACCACAAACTCCAAACTTGCCATCTTTCCGCCATTATCTTTATCTGTAGAGTTTACCCAGATATAACGGCCGCTCCAGTCTGATGCATAGAGTGAGAATACAAGCGACAAACATAATACAGACAGCATCACTATCTTTTTCATAGTCCCTCCTGACAAAGCTCTGTTTTTCTAGCATTCTTTTTCACATTATGTCCATAGTTGCAGACCACAACTACATCTTCTCTTCTTCCAAGATTAACAGTGATGGTTTATCATTTTTTCCATGAAAAGACTTTTTTTGATTCTTTCAGCCTCTGTTTTTATTCTGGCATCCTGTAGTGTAACCCAGTCCTTTGTCCTATCAAAAAACGGCGGGTCATCATTTTCCGATATAAAAGTAGACCAATTTTTTCTGGATGTATTGGAAGATTTCTCAGACTTCACTCCCCAAAGCGATTACTCCATAATGGATGAGGCCATGATCAATTTCGCCGACAGGCTCAACCAATCTTCATACTCATCCAACCTGAAGCTGCAGACAGATGGCAACAGCACAAGGTATATAATATCCTTGGATTTCTCTAGTCTTGAGAAACTGGTGGCGGATCTCAACGGAGGAAAGGGCAACACCCTTCTCTCTATTACTGAAGACAAAATGGTCCTTAATCTCAGCTATGACAACTATGAAGAACTGGAAAGCGTCATTCCATTTCTCTCTGATCCCAACTTCGAAGTCTATGGCCCAAGATACTCCAATGGCATGAGCGACGAAGAGTATATGGATATGATCTCCTTCCTCCTTGGAGAAGAAGGCCCCGAGGCCTTGAAAAAGAGCTTTGTCTCCATAGAAATAGAGACTCCAGGGGATATAGTATCAATAAAAGGTGCCATGAAAATCGGCTCCAGAAGGGCTGTATACTCCTTCCCTGTAGTAGATTTCCTGACACTGAATAAGCCTTTGACCTTTACCGTACAGTGGAAGAATTAATAAGAGAGAAGATAAAACAAAATAAAAAGCCCCCGGTTTCGGGGACTTTTAAATTGGGGTTTCACAAAGGTTGTTTTGAGGGTAGCCGCCAACCTATGTTCTGGAAAGAGGGCAAAATTGGAATGTGGCCTTGTTCTTTCTTTCTCCTTTCCATTGTGGTGGAAGGGAAACCCGAATCTATTGAAGACTATGGGGAGTTTTACTTTGAGTAGAACTCGACTACGAGCTGGTCGTTTACTTCAACTGGGATTTCGTTTCTCTCAGGCAAACGTGTAAGTGTTCCTGTCCAGCCTTCTTCATCGATTGAGAAGTAAGGGAGGTTGAAAGATCTGTGACCCTTGAAGTTAGCTTCGAACTGAACGTTCTTTCTGCTCTTCTCCTTAAGTGTGACTTTGTCACCTGGCTGAAGTGCGTAGGAAGGAATGTTGACGTTCTGGCCGTTTACCAGGATGTGGCCATGGCTGACGAGCTGGCGAGCAAGTCTGATGGAGTTTGCAAAGCCAATTCTGTATACAGCGTTGTCAAGTCTTTTCTCGAGAGAGATGACAAGAGCATCACCAGTTCTGAGATCGGATGTAAGAGCCTTCTCATAGTAGTGGTGGAGCTGCTTCTCCATAACGCCGTAGTAAGCCTTGAGCTTCTGCTTCTCTGTAAGCTGCTTGCTGTAGTCAGTAGGCTTCTTTCTCTTTGCGAAAGCAGGGCTTCCTGCTCTCTTCATTGCCTTGGGATGTCCACAAACATTGACCCCAAGTCTTCTGCACTGCTTAAATCTAGGAGTAAAATTTCTTCCCATGATTTATACCCTCCAGTTAGAATTATTGGTTTTGCCGAAAATCGACTAATACAATCTACTCCAAAGCTTGGGAAAGTGTCAATTTACTCATAGGTAAGGAAAGGTAAATTCTTTCCAATTAAGGCCATATCCGATTTCTTTCATGTCCCAAGGAGATTGGGTGATGAAAAAAATCTGGTGGAGTCAGCTACTCTCTGAAAAGGCATTTCTCTTTTTGTATGACATGCAGCGACTATATTTTTCAGACATTCAGGGAAATATAGCGTACAATCTTCACATGAAAAAGAACATTTGGCCTTCGATCATTACCATTGGACTAGCTGGACAGATTGCCTGGACAGTGGAGAACATGTATTTCAATGTCTTTCTTTACAACACAATATCCCAGGATCCCGGGTATATTGCACTGATGGTGGCTCTTTCAGCCATTACAGCCACCTTCACCACCCTGTTTATGGGGACTTTTTCAGACAGAATCGGAAGAAGAAAGCCCTTTATGACCTGGGGCTATGTAATCTGGGCGCTTACTGTGGCCCTCTTTGCCTTTGTATCCCCGTCTTCCCTAAAAGGAGTATCCCTTGCAGCACTTACAGTCGTAATCCTGGACTGTGTCATGACATTCTTCGGCTCCACGGCAAATGACGCCGTCTTCAACGCCTATGTCACAGAAAGCGTAGAGGAGGAAAAGAGGACCAAGGTGGAAAGCGTGGTTCAGATAATGCCTATGGCTGCAATGCTAATAGTATTTGGAGTTCTGGATGGCTTTACCCAGAAGGGGGAATGGAAGGCATTCTTTCTTATTACTGCAGCCATAATGCTCATGGCAGGTATCCTCTCATTCTTCTTCATTAAAGATGACAGAAGGGAAAAGAGAGATAAGGGCAGTTTTCTCTCAAACCTTATCTATGGCTTTCTCCCCTCTACAGTCAAAGAAAACAAAAGCCTATACATCTCTCTCTTGGCCTTTGGTATAAACGCCATAGGAATGCAGGTGTTCTACCCTTACCTTATAATCTATATACAGAACTACCTGGGCTTTGATAACTACGTTGTTCTTCTTGGTATAGTTCTTGTCCTTTCATCGGTATTGTGTGTAGTTCTGGGTAAGGTGGTGGATAAAAGAGGAAGAGTAAGAAGTTCATTTCCTGCAGTAATACTTATGGCCATAGGAATGATACTAATGTTTTTTGCCCGTAGTTTCATCGTCACCACCATATCTGGAGTGATAATGATGACAGGATACCTTATATCCACTTCAGTCCTCTCTTCCCTTGTCCGTGACTACACTCCAAAGGGAAAGGAAGGAGAGATACAGGGTGTCAGGATGATATTCCAGGTCATGATCCCTATGATAGTCGGTCCTTTCCTAGGCTCCTTTGTAATCAAGGGCTCAAGCCTCACATATACGGAACTGGGAGTGGTGAAGAGCGTACCTACACCAAGGGTTTTCCTCCTTTCCTTCCTTCTTACTCTTCTCTCCCTTATTCCTCTTGTATCTCTTTATAGAAGGGAGAAAAGATCATGAACATTCCTTTTCCTGAATATCCTAGGCCTCAGTTTGAAAGAAAAGAAAACTGGGTCGTACTCAACGGCTTATGGGACCTGAAGGTTCTATCAAAAGAGAATGAAACCATCAAGGAAGGAAAAATACTTGTACCCTTTAGTCCTGAGGCGGAAAGAAGCGGCTTTGGCCACATGACAGAGCCTGATGAGACTCTCCTTTACTCCACCACTGTTTCCCTTCCCTTTTCCTTTGATGGGGAGAAAGAGAGACTCTTTCTCCACTTCGGAGCTGTGGATTATGAGGCCACAGTCTTCATTGATGGGGAAGAGAAGACAAGGCATAGAGGGGGTTACCTCCCCTTCTCCCTGGAAATAGACAGAAAGGAGTTTTCCTTGGAAGTGAGGGTCACTGACCCTACGGACACAAAGGAGCAGGAGAGAGGGAAACAGAGGAGAAAGAGAGGGGGCATCTGGTACACGCCTCAAAGCGGCATTTGGCAAAGCGTCTGGGTCGAGAAGACCCCTAAGAACTACATTAAGAAAATGAAGCTGGTACCAGACTTGAAGGGGTTCTGGATTTCTCTTGATAAAGAGGGTGAGGGAGAGTGTGTCCTCACTCTTATGGATAAGGCTTACAAATTAAACGATAAAGGAGAGACACGAATAGATATTTCTTCTCCACATCCATGGTCTCCTGAGGATCCTTATCTCTATTATTTTTCCCTCTCATTCAATGAAGACAAAGTACACTCTTATGTGGGGCTCAGGACCTTTGGTGTGGGAGAAGACGACAAGGGAACAAAGCGCCTTATGCTGAACGGGAAGCCATATTTCCACCATGGTCTCTTGGATCAGGGATACTGGGATGGGGGCTTATATACTCCATTTTCCGACAGCGCCATGGTGGATGATATAAAGATGGCAAAAAGCATGGGATTCAATACTCTACGTAAGCACATAAAAGTAGAGAGCCTGAGATGGTATTGGCACTGCGATAGACTTGGTATTCTTGTGTGGCAGGATATGGTAAGCGGCGGAGGAAACTATTTCTTCCCAATCATTTCCGCTCCCCTTGTTTTAGGTTCCCACCTAAAAGACAACCACTACTTCCTTCTAAGGAGGAGAGATAAGGAAATGAGGGCCGAGTTTGAGAAGAATCTATACGCTATGATAGATCATCTATACAACGTGACAAGTATCGCCATGTGGGTTCCCTTCAATGAGGCCTGGGGCCAGTTCGACAGCGTAAGGATCGGAAGAAGCGTAGAGGAAAAAGACAAGACACGTACCGTCGACTACGCTTCGGGGTGGCTGGATCAAAAAGCAGGAAGCTTCAAGAGCCTCCATGTCTATTTCCGTCCCTACTCCTATAGGAAAGACAAGCTGGAACGCTGTGTGATCCTGACAGAGTTCGGAGGCTATGGAAGGGAGATAAAGGGCCATAGATATGGTGAGGATACTTTCCAATACAAGGGGTTCAACAGCGAGAAGGAGCTGACGGATGCCTTTGTAGCCATGTATGAAAGGGACATAATACCTGCCAAGGCCCTGGGCCTTTCCGCCGCCATATACACTCAGCTGTCAGACGTGGAAGACGAACTCAATGGTCTGATCACTTATGATAGGCAAGTTGTAAAGATGGATAAAAACAGGGTTCTTGAGGTATCGAAAAAACTATTGGATTAATGGAAATCTTCATATTGCTCCACTCTATATAGAATATCAGCGGAGCCATCTTTCAAAGCAAATACCCTTTGGCGTTTTCGAGGGATGAAATAAAAAGAGAAGAATCAAGGGGATATGTGTTGGAGTCTACAATAAGGGAGACTTCTACACTACCCGATTCCATTAAGGAAAGTATGGAAGAAAGCGGAAGCTTAGATGTAAACCTTATTTCGACTTCATCTTTTCCCTTTCCTTCTACAAACAATAGTTCGTTGTCCTCTGTCTCAAACTTGCCGTTATCTGTTGAGAAGGATATAGAAAGGGACTCAATGTCTTTGATGGTGCCTTTTTTTGTATAAAGGGAATAATTGAGAGTGGCATCCCCTGTTATCTTTGATTTCTCAGTGGGGATGGTCAGATCCAGGACAACAGGTAGTTCCCCCTTCAGTTTCACAGGTCGAAGAAAGACTCTGATTCCATCACTTGATGAAAAAGAATATGCCCTCTCTGTAGTGGAACAGGAAGAGAGAACAAGAAGAGAAGACAACAGAATCAGAAAAAACTTTTTCATAACCACCCCAAAGATGAAAGAGACCTCCCAAAAGGAGGCTCCTTCATCTAAACATAATTATTCTCCTGTTACGACAGTGGTGACATTGGACCAAAGGAAATAGCATGTGACTCTCTGGTCAACTGTGGAAATATTCTTGATGTTTCCATTTTTTGCTGCTTTCTGGATACCGGAGTCTGCTCCAAAGAGCGGGATACAGTTAAAGAGATACATACCTGTAGATTCACCTACTTTCGTTCCGACAGGATTTGATGTTGCGTTTACTGGAAGAGTTGTAGAACAGCCTACAAGAGCCAATAAAGCCAAAATCAATGTAATAGCAATAATCTTTCTCATAATTGCCTCCTATGGAAAGTATAACCCCAAAACAAAATAATTCCGTAAATTATTTTCAATGGACAGGGACTATTTACTTACACATTGAATTTGAAGAACATTATGTCTCCGTCTTGGACCACGTACTCCTTACCCTCAAGTCTCATCTTTCCGTTCTCCTTCACCTTGGCTTCGCTACCGTAGGTGACAAGATCCTGGTAGTTATATACTTCAGCCTTGATAAAGCCTTTCTCGAAGTCTGTGTGTATGATACCTGCACACTGAGGAGCCTTGCTTCCTTCCTTGAAGGTCCAAGCCCTGTCTTCGTCCTTTCCTGCCGTGAAGAAAGTCCTGAGTCCAAGGGCATGATAGGCAGCTCTTACAAGATGGTTGAGGCCGCTTTCCTCCAGACCCACTGCATCCAGGAATTCTCTCTTCTCTTCCTCACTATCCAGGGCGGCGATTTCGCTTTCTATCTTTCCACAAATGACGACAACAGGGGAATCATTGTCTTTCTTGGCGATTTCCCTTACCTTCTTGACGTATTCGTTGTCCTCCCCCATGCTGTCTTCGTCTACGTTGCAGACGTAGATCACCGGTTTCATGGTGATGAGGTGGAGATCATATAAGAGAGCCCTTTCATCTTCATCGAAGCCAAGGGAACGGGCAGGAATCCCTTCCTCCAAAGAAGCAAGAAGCTTCTCATAGAGAGGGAGGACCTTCTCATTCTCCTTCTGCTGCTCTTTGCTGATTCTTCCAAGCTTCGACTGCTTCTGGTATCTCTTGTCTACAGTCTCATAATCTGAAAGTGCAAGCTCGATGTTTATTGTCTCAATATCTCCGGCTGGATCGATCCTATTGTTGACGTGGATGATATCTGCATTGTCGAAGCATCTGACGACGTGGGCGATGACACCTACTTCCTTGATGGCGCCAAGGAATCTGTTGCCAAGGCCTTCCCCCTGGCTTGCTCCCTTTACAAGACCTGCAATATCCACGAACTCCACAGTTGCAGGAACAACCCTCTCAGGTGGAATAAGCTCTACGATCTTATCCAGTCTCTTATCAGGGACGTTTACGATACCGACATTGGGGTCGATGGTACAGAATGGATAGTTTGCCGCTTCAGCAGGAGCTGAGGTGACAGCTGAAAATATTGTGGACTTTCCTACATTCGGCAGTCCTACTATGCCGCAGTTAAGACTCATTTTTCTATTTCCTTTCCCCTAAAGTATGCAACAATTCCATTTCTTCTTCCACCCTATTGGATTTAAAACCCCAGTGTATTCTGTTATGATTATTCCATGGCTGGAGAACGTGTCGCCCTTATTACAACAAGAAGTGTAGGTGAAAACGAAAGAAATGTATTTCTCAGGGAGAGTGAGATAAGAAGTCTTATCTCCACTCTTGGCCTAAATGTAGTTTGTCATCAAAGTTTCACCATAAAGAAAGAGAACCCCGTCACATTCCTTGGGAAGGGCCAAGTGGAGGAGGCTGTAGAGTGGGCAAGAGCCTTCGACGCAGAAGAAGTCATACTCGATGCCTTTCTCTCCCCTAGGGTGGAGATGAATCTGGAGGCAGCCTTCTCCCTTCCTGTTTCAGATAGGGAAGCAGTCATAGAAGCCATATTCTTCCAGAATGCCCATTCAAGAGAGGCAAGGCTCCAGATAGAGAAAGCCCGTGCCCTATATGAAAAGCCAAGGCTCATATTCAGGGAAGCAAACCTTTCCCAGCAGCGAGGAGGTGTAAGAGGTGCCAAGGGAGAGGGAGAGAAGGAGCTTGAGCTGGAAAGAAGAACCATTGAAGAGAGGATAAAATCCCTGGACAGGGAACTGGAGACTCTCAAGAAAACCAGAAGTGTCCAGAGACAAAAGAGGGAGAAGACAGGAATATTCACCTTTGCCCTTACAGGTTACACCAACGCAGGAAAATCGACCCTCCTCAATAGGCTTACATCCTCCACAGTCCTTGCTGAAGATAAGCTCTTCGCCACTTTGGACACCACAACCCGTGCCCTTACCCTGCCCTCCGGTCAGAAAGTACTGGTTTCAGACACTGTAGGTTTTATCCAGAACCTACCCCACTCCTTGATAGAAGCCTTTTCCTCCACACTTGAAGAGGCGTTGTCTTCTGATGCTGTAATAATCGTGGCGGATGCATCCCATCCGGACAGCGTAAAATGCTATGAAACCACAATGGGCACCCTTACAGAGCTTGGGGCGAAAGACAAAGTGAAGCTGGTTGTTATAAATAAGGTGGACTCCATATACGATGACATATCATACAGCTTTCTCAAGAGCCAAGGGATCCCTACGGTGGAAACCAGCATGAAGACAGGGGAAGGAATAGAGGAACTATTGTCTTTTATGGAGAAAACCACAGACGAGATATTTGAAACCATCTTCCTTCGTCTCCCCTACTCTTCTCCTATTCTGGGAGAGCTCTCCAGAAAGGAAGAGATTGTAGATGTCAAATATGAAGACTACTCCATAAAAGTAAAGGCCAGAGTAAGAAAAACTGAGAAAAACAGATACATAGATTGGATTGAAGCATAAAAAAAGGACCCGAAACGGGCCCTTTTACCTTGTCCTTTTCTACAATTAGAAATTGTAGACAGCTCCCAAGACACCCATGCCTGTTGGGCCGACACTGAAGTTTTCGCCGAAGTCAAACTTAGCTCCGAGACCGACCTTCAAGAATACAGTTACAGGAACCTTTGGGAATGTGTACTCTGCACCGGCACCCCAAATAGCACCGAGGCTGATACCATTCTTAACCATGATCTTTGCAATAGGACCAGTTGTGAAAGAGATGTACTGAGGAGCCTTAAGAGAACCAGAAACAACATTCCAATCATAGAAATTGTAGAAAGCGCCGCAATCGATGGAGAAAGCATTACCGTTCAAGAAATCAAGAGAGAGATCTCCCTGGAGATCGAACTTACCCATACCATACTTTCCAACGACAGAAATATCAGTACCGATACCAGCACCGATTGAGAACTGTCCATTCTTTGATGTTCCTGTTGTTGAAGCAGCAAAAAGGCCTGTAACAGCCAAAGCAACAACCAAAACAATTGCAACAATCTTCTTGTTCATTTTTTCTCCTTTAGGACCAGTTCCCTTATAGAAACGTCCTGGTAGTAAGAATAGCAGAAATATTCCAAATAGTAATTATCCCGAGGAAAATAAAAACAAAAAAATGTTCAACTTTCCCCTTTTTCCTTTCCATCATCCACTTTTTGGTAATCGATAGTTTTTTCCAATTGGGCTATAATGCCATCGGAGGATGCTATGGCCACTCTTTATTGCCTTACTAATGATGAACTCAAAGAATATCTAGCACTTGAAAAGGACTATCAGGCAAAGATCGTCTATTCTTTCCTAACCAAGGGAGTTACGGATTTTTCCCTTATGACCAGTCTTCCCAAGGCAACAAGAGAAAGGATATCAAAGGAACATCCTTCCGCCCTTTCATCAAAAGTAATAAGAAGAAGCTCTTCCGACTCTGCCTTGAAGTTGGCTGTGGAACTGGAGGACGGAGCCATTGTAGAGTGTGTAAGGCTATCTGACGGAAAGGGCCGGTATACTGCCTGTCTCTCCAGCCAGGTGGGTTGTGCCATGGGCTGCAAGTTCTGCCGTACAGGTACCATGGGGCTGGTGAGGAATCTTCAGGCCGGAGAGATTGTAGAAGAGCTTATCCACCTTGAAAAAGAGGGTGAGCATATCACCCACATAGTATTCATGGGTATGGGCGAACCTTTGGCCAACTTCACAGAAGTCATGAAGGCCATCACCTTCATACACAGGGAAGACGGAATAAATATCTCCTACAGGAGAATAACCATCTCAACCTGCGGCCTTGTTCCTGGAATAAAGAGGCTGGCGGAATTGAATCTTCCTCTGCGTCTTGCAGTGTCCTTGGTTGCTGCAGATGACGATATCAGAAGCTCCGTCATGCCTGTAAACACCCGTTTTCCTCTTGCCGAACTAAAAAAGGCCCTTATTTCCTTCCAGCATAGAAACGAGAAACGCATTACCCTGGAATACTGCATGCTTGGGGGCATAAATACAACAGAGAAAGCTGCAAGACAATTGCAGAAGTTTACAAAGGGCTTGGAAGTACTTGTAAACCTCATTCCTTGGAACCCTGTTGATATACTATCCTTCTCCTCCCCTTCGGATGCGGAGATAAGGAAGTTCACTGCCAATCTAAAGTCCTTGGGCATCAACTACAGCATAAGAAGGGAGAAGGGGCGAAGTGCAGATGCAGCTTGTGGCCAACTGGCTTCAGAAACAATGAAAAGTAACCTCAAAAACCAATGATTTCTATAAAAAAGGATAATTTGTAACCATACAGGTAAACAGTGTTAACTTTTTGTCTCTTAAAAAGTTAACAGACAAAATTACCGTAGAAATCTATACTTCATATATGGACCTGAAGAAGATAATAGGGACGAATATTATTCGCATCAGACGAATTGAGAACTTAAACCAGACAGCCCTTGCAAAGAAGATCGACATATCTAGAAAACAACTCTGCAAAATAGAGAGAGGAGAAACCTACCCCACTGCAGATACAATACAGAGAATAGCCGACGGTCTTGCTGTTCCGGTGAAGGAACTCTTTACAGACCCGGATACAGCCTTGGATCTGGATCTCTACACCCATAGCCAAAGAGCTTTGGAAAAGCTTCTTCCCATATTCAGCAAAATGCTGGCGGAAGGCATCATCGACGATATGGTGCAGACCAGAATAAATAAAAATGAGGACCTTGACATCCAATCAAAGTCCCCAAATTCCAATTCTTAGTCTTAGTGTTCAAGTACAGCCTTAATTCTTCTGACTCCAGCACTAGATGACTGTTCCTTTACGATTCTGAAGTGTCCCAACTGACTTGTATGCTCCACGTGTGGTCCACCACATACTTCCTTTGAGAAGTCTCCGATGGAATAGACCTTGACCATTTCGCCATATTTTGCATCGAACTGAGCTGCTGCACCCAAGCTCTTGGCCTCATCCAAGGTCATTGTTTCGCAGACGACAGGAAGGTCTTTCTCAATCTCCTGGTTTACAAGATCCTCAACCTTCTTCAACTCTTCCTTAGTAAGGGCCTGAGGATGGTTGAAGTCGAATCTCAGACGCTCAGCGGTAATGTTGGAACCCAACTGCTTTACATATCCGCCCAACACCACTGAAAGAGCCTTGTGGAGAAGGTGTGTTGCCGTATGGAGGGCTGTGGTCGCTTCGCTGTGGTCTGCCAATCCACCCTTGAACTGCTGTTCAGCTCCTGCACGGGAAATCTGCTGATGCTTCTCGAAAGCTTCCTCAAATCCCTTTCTGTCTACAGTAAAGCCATGCTCCTTGGCCAGCTCCTCGGTAAGCTCGATGGGGAAGCCATAAGTATCATAAAGCTTGAAGGCGATACGGCCTCCGATTACTCTGCTCTGTCCCTTGAGAAGGTTTGGAAGTAGCTTTTCGAACTCTTTTTCACCATTGACTAGTGTCTTGGAGAACTTCTCTTCTTCCTTCTTCAACTCTTCGAAAATGAAAGCCTTGTGCTCCTCAAGCTCAGGATATGGAGCGCTGTAGAGGGAAAGGACCACTTCTGCCAAAGAAGAGAGGAAATCTCCCTGGATTCCGATTTTCTTTCCATGTCTTACTGCTCTTCTGATAAGACGGCGGAGAATATATCCCTGTCCCACATTGCCTGGAGCCATACCCTTCTGGTCTCCAAGAATAAAGACACTGGTCCTTACATGGTCGCTGATGATTCTGATTGAGACATCATCTTCTTCATTCTCGCCATATTTCTTGCCGCTGAGACCTTCGATGGCCTTGATGATAGGCTGGAAGACTTCCGTGTCATAGACACTCTTCTTACCCTGGAGAATGGCGATTGTCCTCTCGATTCCCATTCCGGTATCGATACACTTTCTCTCCATTTCATGGTAAGTGCCGTCAGCTTCCTTTCTATATCCCATGAATACATCGTTCCAGATCTCGAAATACTTGCCGCAATGGCAGCCTGGCTTACAGTCGGGGCCGCAAGCTTCACGGCCTGTATCGATGAACATCTCACTGTCCGGGCCGCAAGGTCCTGTTTCACCTGCCGGTCCCCACCAGTTGTCTTCACGAGGCATGAAATAGATTCTTTCCTTTGGTATTCCAAGGCTCTCCCACTTTGCAGCTGCAACAGTATCTCTCGGAACCGCATTGTCCCCTTCAAATACTGTAACGCTGAGTTTATCCACAGGGATTTCAAGAACCTTTGTCATGAACTCGAAGGAATACTCGATCATCTCTTCTTTGAAGTAATCTCCAAGAGACCAGTTGCCAAGCATTTCGAAGAATGTAAGGTGGTTTGGGTCACCTACGCTGTCGATGTCCCCGGTTCTGATACACTTCTGATAATCGCAGAGTCTCTTTCCTGCAGGATGGTCTGCACCAAGGAGGTATGGAACCAGAGGATGCATTCCAGCTGTTGTGAAAAGAACCGTAGGGTCATTCTCAGGAATCAAGGAAGCGCCACTGATCTGCTTATGACCTTTGGAGACGAAAAAATTAATATACTTTTCCCGTAATTCATTGGCTGTTATCTGTTTCATATTCTTTTCCTTTATTATTTTGGAATCTAGTAGATGTTATTATCTTATGGTTCCATGGTCAACAAATGAGGTGTCAATCAAATAGAGATGGAGTGGGATCTACGTAGATTTCCCTCTTCTTTCTTGGTGTTTTCTCATCAGGAAAGAGTTTTATAAGGTCTTTGGCTTTCTTATAGGGAACTACACCTTCCCCCAGTCTCTCTCCACACCAACTGTAGTTGGGGTTATTTGCGGAAGAGAGGGAGATGGATACTCTCTTTCCCTTTTCCCTGGCTCCATCGAATATCGCCCATGACGGTCCTCCGTTCTTCTCCTCAGAAAGGAAGAAGCCGTCGCCGAAGGAAGAGATGAACCTATTTCTCAAAACCACATGCCATTTCTCATATTTTACACAAGGGGCGGCTTGGGTCACCAAGATTCCCTTGGTATATACCCCTTCCATCAACTCCAATAAGCTTTCAGAGGGGCATTTTGATATCCCTGACGACAACACGGCGATAGGTAAGGCCCCAAGCTTTATGGCTGCCTGAAGAGCATAGGCCCCTGAGCCTGAGTCAAAGGGAGCCACAACCGCCCAGCCCCTCTCTTTGGAAAGGGATACTGCATCGAAGATATCGCTTTTGGCCTGTAAAGATGGCAAGGGAGGCCCCAATATTACAAGTCGTTTCTCATTTCCCAGTTCCCTGTTTCCTGCAGTATAGAGAAAGTGAATGGGGGCCATCTTTCCCCTTACCCTCTCATCCTCTTCATCCAATACAGAAAATGGAATCTTCTCGCAAAAGAAGGCGTCCCTTGTCCTTCTCCATATATCGTTGAACTCCGACTCTTCCTGGAAAGAAGAGGTGAACTCCCTTGTATAGGAGGCAAAGGAAGAGGAGAAATCCGCATTTAGGGAAGATAGTATGGACCAGGCTTTATCTCTGTCACCTTTGAAGAAGGTGGATAGAGCTTCGTATGCTATTGCTTTCTCTTTAATGACAGTTTGCGACATATCGTTTCGCCTCCAAGAGAATAGAAAGCATATCACAGTAGGGAGTAGGAATCGAGTACAGCTTTCCCATTCTGGACACAGCTCCTGTAAAGTATCTGTTTTCCGTTTCCCTACCTGCAAGAACATCCTCCAACATACTGGATCTTCCCTTTCCAGACAGCTTGGAAGTATTTCTGATCATGGTCTCCACATCATCGTGGGACAGCTCCACACCCATTTTCCTTCCCACAGTCTGGACTTCCCTGGCAACAAGTCTTGCCACACGTATCATATCCATGTTGTTTCCAGTGGCGTCATAGTCGGCTTCAAGAATGGCAGTGAGGGTATTGAAGCAGGTGTTTGTCATAAACTTAAGCCACTTTTCATGGTGGATATCCTCCGGTATCACCACATCCTGACCGTTGGAAAGAAAGAAATCCCGTAGCTTCAATATCCTCTCTGAGAGAGAATTGTCTTTCTCTCCCATTGTGATTCTTCCCTTGGAAAAGGAAGATACCCTGTTTCCTTCCCTTACTACGGAGAGATTCGATATAAAGGCATAGACGACCCTTTCACTGCCGAAACGCTCAGAGAGTATCCTCTCCGAGTCTATTCCATTCAGAAGAGGAAGAATAATGGTATTCTCTCCCAAAAGAGGCTCTATTACAGGGAATGTAGATTCCAATTGAAAGTTCTTTACAGCTACAACAATCAATTCAGGTTTATCTTGGGTATCCTCGGCAACAATGGTGGGGACGGCGAGTTTCTCACCATTGAAGACAATATTGCTTCTTGTCCTGAACTCCCGCTCCTTATCTACTCTAAATGATATCCCTGGCACGTTTCTTAGATTATAAGCGACATTTGTGCCCACTGATCCTCTTCCAATTATCACGGTCTTCATGTTCTCAATGATAATTACCATTGAATTGGAGTGCAAGAAGCCATATTTGAGAGTATTTTGAAACGGATGTCCTTTCCCTTTCAATTGGTGCACCTATAGGCCCAGGACCATTTGCAGAAAAACAAAAACACGACACAGGAAATGAAAAAGGGTCTGGAAAACCCAAACCCTTCATCGATATAAGATATATTATCTACTTGTTGCCGTCTCCAGGAATCGAACCAGGGACACAAGGATTTTCAGTCCTTTGCTCTACCAACTGAGCTAAAACGGCATCAACGTAAAGAACAATACAAGTTTCTTAAGAGTATGTCAACAGAGATAAAAAAGATTTTTAACGATTTCTGTCCCAGTCATCGTAATCATCATCTCTCCGCCTTCGGTCCCTATAGTAGTCGTCGTCCCGTCTATAATCCCTTTCGTCCCGTCTTACATAGGAGTCTCTATCCCTGTAGTCTCTGTCATCGCTGTAGCGTCTATCGTCACTATAGCGCCTCTCATCAACCATTACATCCCTGTATCCGTCGCCGTAGTATCCCTCACTTCTGCGTCTGGGTCTATCATCCTCTCTATAGTATGGGTCGCGGCGAGGGGCTCGATAGTAGTCGTCATAATCATCACGCCTCATTCTATCCTGGTCTCTATATGGCTCCCTTGGCCTAGGATCCCGTCTCTCTTCCCTTACACCACCTTGGATGAATTCATACCATTTATCGTCCTGAGGGGCGCTGGAACGGATGTCTTCTTCATATCTAGGTCTCTCCGGCTCACGGTCACGTACTTTAGGGGGCTCTTCTTTTATTGTTTCTTCCTTCTCCGGTGAGAAACGGGAAGAAGAAGGAGGATAAGTATATTTCATTCTGTTGCCGTCTTCGCTTTTTATAGAGAAGCTTTGGCTTATTTCATCATCCTTTTCTTCAGGAACATCCTCCACCACCGTCCTGTAGCTGCTCTTGCCAGAGAGACCGGAGAATACAAAGAGGAATGTTAGTGTATACCAGAGTTCATTGTCATGGACAAAGACTCCCAGTATAGCAGAAACGATTCCCGCCTCTTCATTGCCACTACCCTCCAGAAGAGCCATTACTCCTGAGTGGAACAGGGAAGAAGAAACAAGGAGTAGGATAAGAAGAATAAATACAAACCAAGGAGTGGAGTCGCTACGCCTTGTGACAAAGGGAATGGAGAGGGAAAGAAGGACCAATAACATTGGATATATCCCTCTATATATTCTTATTCCTTCTTCCGAATATAGAGATAAGACGGTAAGGGCAACGGACAATAAAAGAGAGAGAAGGAAAGGAAGTATCCACTTTCCCCTCTTTCTCTTAAGAAAGAAGGAAAAGGCAATGAGCGATAACACCGAGGGGGAAAGGGCCAAGGCAATAGGGAGCCCCAAGGGATAGGATATGGCCCCATCCAAAGATGACTCCACCCATAGAATAAGGGTCAGGGATGCATATAATGCCCCTGAGAGAGGTAATAGCCATGCCTTCTCTCCATCCTTCATGATTGAGGCTGTAAAGACCAAGGGAAGGACAGCTACTACATACTTTGCAACCACCTGCCAAGTAAGGGATAGGGAAAGGGAAAAAGAGAGACATAAAGGCACCAAGGGAATAAGGAGTCCCAGGGCCCAATATGGCCAGATCCTTATCTCAGGCTCAAAATCTTCATATAGATCGCTTATTCTCTCTCTTTTCATTATTTCTTAAATCTCCTGACTCCCCCTTCAACATCCACTATCAATTCATTGTATCCATCCAGGCCTTCCCAAAGGAGGGAGGAGAAGGATGAAAAATCATCATACCAATCAATGACTACAGGAGTGGATTCTGTAGATTCTGCAATCATATGGCCAAAGCCATCGAATCTTTGATATCTCCATACTTCGATCCTCTCACCCTTCTTTCTTCCAATGATTGAAGACTTGTCCAAAAGATTCAATGCTGCAAACACTACGTCACCTTCCATAGATGCGAGAGTATCGGAGATGGAAAGATCTTCTGTAAGGGAGGAAAGGATCACTTCGGAACCAGTTGTCGCCACGACCTTATATTTATCTGAAGAAGACGAAGATACATCCCCTTTTTCTTTTGAAGCATACAAAACCACACCAAGGCCGCTCTTTGTGGAACCCACACCAAACTGGACTCCATCTTTTTCTAACAATGTATATTCATCAACATGCATACTTGTCCTCCGAATACTCTTATTTGTCTCAATTTTATTGTCGGGAAGAATAAAGCACAATACAAAATCTCACTTCTCTTGTTGTAGAAAAGGAAAATGGATTAGACTTTTGTCATGTCACTGTTATCTGTTGAGAATCTTTCCTTTTCCATAGATGGAACAAAACTGTTGGAGAATATTTCCTTTTCCCTTGAAAAGGGCTCCCTTACTTTGGTTGCGGGAAAGAACGGCAGTGGTAAGTCAATGCTTCTGAAGTGCCTCAAAGGCCTGGAAAGGCCTGACCAAGGAGTTATTGAAATTAATGGGAGGCCTCTGAAGAAGGAAAGGGAGAGGATGAAGGCCTTCGGTCTGGTTTTCCAGGATACATCCTTGGAAATAGTGGGCTCCACTGTAAAGAAGGATATTGCCTTCGGCTTGGAGAATATGAAACTCTCCAGGGATAAAATCCAAGAAACTACAGACAAGATGATATCCCTCTTCAACCTTGAGAAAATCCAGAATCTTCCTCCATCGGTGTTATCAGGAGGAGAGAAAAGAAGGCTCTCCATTGCAGGAGTATTGGCAATGGAACCTGAAATAATACTAATGGACGAGCCCTTGGCCAATTTGGATTACCCCTCTGTAAAGATGGTGTTGTCCACCCTTATTGAACTGAAGAAGAAGGGTGTAACCATAGTAATCGTCTCCCATGAAGCGGAAAAACTATTATACCTTACAGATAACACCATCATTCTCTCAGACGGGAAGATCAAAGCCATGGGAAAGTCCAGGGATATGATGAAAGCCTTAAGAGACAATGAAGTCTATCTCCCTCCCAAGGCAGAATTCGAGGATCTATCATGGCTGGAATAAACCCATTCTCGACTATGGTGGCCTTGATTCTTTCCAGTGTGGCCTCCTCCCTTCTCAATGAATATGAAGCCCTTGCCTTATTGATACTTGTGACCATCATCCCCTTCTTTTTCAAGGTGAATATATTTAAAATCCTGTGGTCCATGAAGGTGATGCTTATAACAGCCCTATTGATATTCCTCTTTTCATATTTCGGAAAAGGAACTCTTCTTTCTTCTCTTTCAGATACTTCCAAGTTCCTTTCCGTGGTGGCTTTGTCAGCACTCTATATAAAAAAATCGGATTTGATCGATCTATCCACCACCATGGGGTCCATTCTTTCTCCTATCTTCGGGAAAAGAGGAAGAAAGGCATCCTCGGCAGTAATGATGACCTTGGCTCTCTTTCCCATTATCTTCTCCACAGCTACAGAGATGATGAATGCCCGAAGGTCCAGAGGTGGAAGCTTTTTCAGGCATCCAATCTCCTCCATTACAGATTACACACTCTCTATGATGAGGCTTCTTTTCCAGAAAATACTCATCTTCCAGGACGCCCTATACTCCAGAAGCTGGAGTACAGGGGGAGAAAGGACGAAAGTGATTCTTGGGAAAAAGGATTGGCTTGTAATAATACTATCGGCTATGTTGTTTACGGGATTATTCATATGGAAAAGAGTGCTTTGAGAAAGATCATGATCTCAACTCTTCTCTCCTACAACAAAAAAGAAGAGGAATCGAGAGCCATCTGCAGCACCCTGCTCTCACTTTCGATATATAAAGAAGCGGAGACTATTCTGGCCTTCTCCCCCTTGAAATCCGAGCCTGATATATCCCCTTTGTTCAATGACCCGCGTTTTCTTTTTCCATTTATAACAGGCGAAGGGGAAATGGAGTTTGGAAAAGGCGAGCTTGTCACCAACTCCATGGGCTTTATGGAGCCAAAGGATAAAAAAGCCATAGAATACAATAAAGCCATTATATTGGTTCCACTGATAGCTATTGATTCCCGCTTTTATAGATTAGGCAGGGGAAAGGGTTTCTATGATAGATATATCAGTAGAAATAGAGATAGATTATTCACCATTGCCTTGGCTTTCTCCCCTTCCTATGTAGAGGAAATAGAGAGTGATTCTTGGGACGAAAGAATGGATGCCCTGATAGTGGGGGGAGCGATAAAAACTCCCCTGTCCATTTCTGAAACAGGGGATTGGATATGATAGCTTCCGCTTATTTTAGTTTATCTTGACTTCGATTCTGCCTCTCTGGGCTTTCTCTGTCTTAGGAAGAGTGATGGTGAGGATGCCGTTCTTGCTTTCGGCCTTGATGTTCTCCTCGTCAACGTCTTCAGGAAGTGAGAAGGATCTGGAGAAGGATGGTCTTGAGATCTCTCTCATGAGGTACTTCCTCTCCTCCTTCTTCTCAGCCTCATTCTCCTCCTGGTTGACCTTCTTCATGTTCTTGTCGTCGCTCTTTATTGTGAGGACATGCTTCTCCACGTCGATTGCGATATCGCCTTCGCTGTATCCTGCGACCTCCGCCTCAACAACATATGAGGAAGGTGTCTCATATACGTCCACCTGAGGGATGCGCGCTCCATACACTCCGTCTCCGAAGAGGTCAG
>JALFRH010000030.1 GCA_022785155.1 Spirochaetales bacterium | reverse complement strand
TTATATCCGCCAAAAACTCCCTATCCACATCTTCCGTATCCTCCTGCAGCTTCTTATATAAAATCTTATTCAGGATATCGGCAAGAATCAGGGAATCCAGGTACCAGAATTTGTATCTCCTCTGTCTTTCACCGGTTAATGAGGACGATGTTATGACAGCATGGATCTGATGCCGGCAAACCATATCATTGATAATTCCGTACAGATTATACTGTCTCAGGACTTTGCCCAGAACTGCCTCCGGAACATTATGGATGTATGTCTTAATCATCTCAATCCCATGATAGGCATATCCATGGTCCTTCATGGTACCCGCATGCCGGATATGTGTAAAAAGCGTTTCTGCCGTCCTGTCCACGGAAAGCCCGGATAATTCTTTTTGGGGGTAAAACTGGCATATTAATCGGATTGCCTCTTCATTATCAGCAAACTTCCCTATGAAATTCCCATAAAACTCTATTAAGGCCGGATAAGCAGTTTCATGCAGCCCTGAAACGCTCCGATTGTGCTTCTTTCCCTTGTCCTTTTCGATATCCAGATTGTGGAAAAAAGCATAGGCCATGTGTCTTCTGGCATAAAGCTCTTTATATGTTTTACCAGGCATCTTTATGTTCTGGTCCAAAAATGTTGTCTTCTCCAAAAATAATGCGTGGTCCAAATCTATAGCAAAGGACATAATGTCTTTTTCATAATCATCTGTTACAAATGATTTCTGATGTTCTTTTTCAATTTCCTTTTCTTCTTCGTCAAATATGCGGCATAATAATTGGCAGAGTTGTGTTTCATCCTCAACCAAAGTATTTTGGAATATGGCGTAACCTCTCCGCAAATCATATTTTCTTAACATTATGATTTCTCTTATATTATCAACAACAGACATTTCCAACCCCTCCCTCTTTCTTTCCCAGTATATCATTTCTTGTCTAACACCGTCAATTATTACCGCCTCGGTTATCTTCCCTCCACTTTCCAGCAAAAATACCGCCCTGTCTCCAGGGCGGTCAGACTGTAGACAAAGCCCAAGGCTCACGCCTTGGATTTTTCGTTAAAAGAGCTATAAAGCTTCCTTTTTTCAGGATTTTATAGCTCTTTTCTGATATAATGGAAGTATCAAAGGAAGGTGGGATATTTCTATGATGACTCAGAATAAGGACAAGAAAAGAGGACAGATTCAGATATTCTGTATGGATGACATGGTTCCCCAGGATCATCTTCTGCGGATCATTGATAAAGCGATTGACTGGAACTTCATCTATGGCCTTGTAGTGGACAAGTACAGCCCTGATAATGGACGCCCCAGCATGGACCCGGTCATGTTGATAAAACTTCCATTCATCCAGTACCTGTATGGCATCAAAAGCATGCGGCAGACCGTAAAGGAAATCGAAGTAAATGTAGCTTATCGATGGTTTCTTGGCCTTGAAATGATGGATAAGGTCCCTCATTTCTCAACGTTCGGAAAAAACTATACCCGCCGTTTTAAGGACACTGGCCTTTTTGAGCAGATATTTTCCCACATACTGCAGGAATGCTATAAATTTAAACTGATAGACCCAAGTGAGGTCTTTGTGGATTCTACCCATGTAAAAGCCAGGGCAAACAATAAAAAGATGCAGAAACGCATTGCCCAGGAGGAGGCTTTGTTTTTTGAAGATCTGCTAAAGAAGGAAATCAATGAAGACCGTGAAGCACATGGTAAACGGCCGCTGAAAGAAAAGGATGATGACAATAACCCGCCATCCGGCCCATCCAGTGGCAAAGAAGAAAAGACGATTAAAACAAGTACTTCTGACCCTGAAAGTGGATGGTTCCACAAAGGGGAACATAAAAGTGTATTTGCCTATGCAGTACAGACCGCGTGTGATAAGAATGGCTGGATTCTTGGTTATAGTGTCCATCCGGGAAACCATCATGACAGCAGAAGCTTTAAGTTCCTGTATGACAAGATAAAAGAGATTGGAATCAAGACGCTGATAGCCGATGCAGGATATAAAACCCCCGGTATAGCAAAACTCCTGATAGATGATGGGATCAAGCCGCTTCTGCCATACAGGTGTCCCATGACCAAAAAAGGGTTCTTCAAGAAATATGAGTACGTTTATGATGAGTATTATGATTGCTATATCTGTCCAAACAATCAGGTACTGTCCTACCGTACAACCAACCGTGATGGATATCGTGAATATAAGAGCAGCGGAATGGTCTGCGAAAACTGTCCATACCTGGCGCAGTGTACCGAAAGCAGGGATCATGTAAAGGTTGTTACACGCCACATATGGGAGCCATACCTGGAAAAGTGTGAAGATATCCGTCATACGCTTGGGATGAAAGAGTTATATTCGCTAAGAAAAGAAACCATTGAACGGGTATTCGCAAGTGCAAAGGAGAATCATGGATTCCGGTATACACAGATGTTTGGAAAAGCCCGAATGGAAATGAAAGCCGGGCTTACATTTGCCTGCATGAATCTTAAAAAACTGGCGAAGCTAAAGGCAAAATGGGGACTCCTGGAAGAAGGGGAGCCGCTCAAAATTTCTATTTTATACACAATTCGGTTAATAAGAGAAAAATGGCTCTGGGATACAAATCCCAGAGCCGCTTTGTCTACAGTCTGACCGCCCTGTCTCCAGGGCGGTACAAAATGTTCCATTATAACCGTTTCAAACCAATGCCAGAACACAGCCTAGCTGGCCAATGCCGTTATCCCAAAATAAGCCAGCACAATCACTCCCAATATAATCCTGTAATAGCCAAAAAACTTGAAGTCATGCTTGCGCACATAACTCATCAGGAACTGGATGGAATAGATGGATACCACAAACGCTATGAGCATGCCCAGGATTGTGTAAAACACCTGCGGGCCTGTGAACACATTGCCGGCCACAAAATATTTTACCAGCTTTAAAAGGCTTGCGCCGAACATGACCGGGATTCCAAGGAAAAATGAAAACTCCGCGGCAGCTCCCCTGGAACACCCCAGCAC
>JALFRH010000022.1 GCA_022785155.1 Spirochaetales bacterium | reverse complement strand
ACGTTTTCAATTACATCTTCCCTTGACATACCCTTTCCATATACTCCTCTTGTATGGGAGCCGTCTTTCCATTCGGCTTCATCCATAAAGAAGGAGAACTCTTGGCTGTAGCAGCCAAAGCCCACGTTATAGGTGACTGCAGTGTATTCCACACCCTGTTCCACTATTCTGCTTTGATTGTTTTCGATGGCTAACTCAGTGTTATCTGGAATACGATAAAATGAGAGAAGAACATATAAAAAATATATCAGTACCACTACAAGAGCTCCCGCTAGAAGAAGAAGGAGCGCTTTCAGAAAACTCTTAGATTTTTTATTCATAAGGAGAGTGTATCACAATCTTTACAAGTGTTCGAGATTTCTTCTCTTGTTGTTGATATTATCCCATCAGGCATTCTATGATAAACGTGGAGGCGTATATGGCCAAAAGCAAATCGATTATTACAGTTGTTGGAAAAGACCAAGTGGGTATCATTGCCAGGGTGACGGGGTATCTTTATGAAAATAATGTCAATGTTGAAGATATTACACAGTCTATTGTAGCTGGATTCTTCAATATGATGATGATTGTGGATACCGGTGCTTCCAATAAAGAGTTTCTTACCCTTTCAAAGGAACTGGAAGAGTTGGGGACAAAAATCGGAGTAATCATAAAGTTACAGCGTGAAGATATTTTTGAGAGCATGCAGAGAATATGATAAACATCAATGAAGTAATTGAAACGAATAAGATGATCGAGAAAGAGAACCTGGATGTGAGGACCATCACTATGGGTATTTCTCTTTTGGATTGTATTTCTGAGGATGTAGATAAAACTTGTTCCAATATCTATAAAAAGATCACCACCTTGGCCAAGGACTTGGTCTCTGTGGGAAAGGATATAGAGAGGGAGTATGCCATTCCTATTGTAAACAAGCGTATCTCCGTCACTCCCATTGCGATCATCGGAGCATCCTGCTGTTCTGTCATCGATGACTATGTAAAGATTGCAAAGACCTTGGATGAGGCTGCCAAGAAGGTGGGGGTGAACTTTCTCGGTGGTTTCTCTGCTCTCCCTGCAAAGGGTATGACAAAGAGTGAGGAGCTTCTCATCAGATCCATTCCAAAGGCTTTGTCTCAGACGGAGAATGTATGTGCCTCCGTAAATCTTGGTTCCACAAAGACAGGTATCAACATGGATGCCGTGGCCCTTATGGGGAATATCATCAAGGAGACGGCCTTTCTGACTAAAGAAAGGGACAGCATCGGCTGCGCCAAGCTTGTAGTATTCTGCAATGCCCCTGATGATAATCCCTTTATGGCAGGTGCCTTCCACGGTGTGACGGAAACCGATAACGTAATAAACGTAGGCGTATCTGGCCCTGGTGTAATAAAGTACGCCCTTGAAAACGTAAAGGGAAAGGATTTCGGAGTTTTGGCGGATACTATAAAGAAGACAGCCTTCAAGATAACCAGGCTGGGGCAGCTCGTAGCCTTGGAAGCTTCCAGAAGACTATCTGTTCCTTATGGAATCGTCGACCTGTCTTTGGCTCCGACTCCCGCTGTAGGTGACTCCATTGCAGAGATTCTTGAGTGCATGGGCCTGGAGAAGGTAGGCGCTCCTGGTACAACTGCCGCTCTTGCCCTGTTGAACGACCAGGTGAAGAAGGGTGGAATCATGGCATCCAGCTATGTAGGAGGCCTGTCAGGTGCCTTTATCCCCGTCAGTGAAGACAGGGGCATGATCGAAGGTGTGGAGTGTGGATCTCTTACATTGGAGAAACTTGAGGCTATGACCTGTGTCTGTTCTGTAGGTTTGGATATGATAGCAATTCCCGGTAAGACCAGTCCCGCCACAATCAGCGGTATTATTGCAGATGAAATGGCCATCGGTATGATAAACCAGAAGACTACAGCTGTAAGAATCATTCCTGTAGAGGGAAAGGACGTGGGGGAAAGCGCAGAATTCGGAGGCCTTTTGGGGTATGCTCCCATAATGAAAGTGAATGAATACTCTCCGGAAGAGTTTATAAAAAGGGGAGGGAGAATTCCCGCCCCAGTGCATTCTTTCAAAAACTAAAGAGAGGCGGGAAACCGCCTCTATATCATTTCTGATCCAAGTATTTTACTACATCCTCTCCATGGGTTGCCACAGATACCTTGTTCCAGATCTTTTCGATGTTTCCTTCTTCGTCAATAAGGAAGGTCTTTCTGATGGTTCCGAGAGAGACTTTTCCATAAAGCTTCTTCTCTCCCCAAGCCCCATATGCAATATGGACTGTCTTTTCAGGGTCTGAAAGAAGAATGAAGTCAAGTCCATATTTTTCCCTGAACTTATTGTGGCTCTGGATGGAGTCTTTGCTTACACCCATTATCACCACACCTCTCTTAATGAGTTCCTCCTTCCAATCCCTAAGGGAGCAGGCTTCCTTTGTGCATCCAGGCGTATTGTCCTTGGGATAGAAATAGAGTAGGACTTTTTTTCCTTTGTAGCTTTCCAGTGAATATTCTTTTCCATCATCACCCATGAGGGTAAAGGATGGAGCTTTGTTTCCGACTTCCAACATATATGCCTCCAACAATAATATAAATGTCTGGGAAGAAATTGTGTATATGATTTGTATTTTATATTTTGTGATTTCTCTCCAATGTTTTTTTTGTTATATTTGGGAAAGGAGTTAAAAATGAACAAAGAAACAATGTTGACAAATGTTGAGGTAAGACAGAATGTCTTCTTGAAAAAAGTATATCTTTGGATGGCTCTCGGTCTGGGGGCTACTGCTCTTACAG